>NZ_JBHVUS010000053.1:0-49072 GCF_042884005.1 Kitasatospora sp. NPDC058162 | reverse complement strand
GGTGCGCCGCCGCCCGTCGGTGGGGGTTTGCGGACGGGGTCCTTCGGGCGGCCCTGCCGTTTTGCGCCCGGGCCGCCCCCCCCGCCGGGGGGTGGGCCCCCGGCCACGGTTCAGGTCCGGGATCAGGAGACGTTGACGGCGGTGTCGTCGAGGACGAAGGAGGTCTGCTTGGTGTAGTCCTCGGAGCCGCTGAACTTGAGGGTCACGCTCTGCCCGGCGTAGCCGGACAGGTCGAAGCTGTGCTGCTGGTAGCCGGTGGCCGCGTTGACGTTGGAGTAGGTCGCCAGGGTGGTGCCGTTGGCGGTCACGGTCAGCTTGTCGAAGGCGGTGGTGTTGCTGGCGGCGGTGTCGATGTGCAGCCAGAAGCTGAAGGTGTAGCTGCTGCAGCCGGTCGGGAGGGTCACGGTCTGGGCGAGGGTGTCGGTGTTGGTGCTGCCGTACCCGTCGAGCCAGGCGTCGTAGCTGCCGGAGTGCGGCGGCTCGCTGGAGCTGCTGTTGATGGTGCTGGTGCCGCTGGTGTTGGTCTCGGTCCAGCCGGCCGTCGAACCGGCTTCGAAGCCGGGGTTGGTGAGCAGCTGGGCGGCGGTGCAGCCGCTGCCGCCGCCGGTGGGCTGGACGGTCCAGGTGAAGGTGACGGAGGAGGACGGGCCGGTGGAGTCGGTCGCGGTGGCCGTCACGGAGTACGTCCCGGCGGTGCTGGGGGTGCCGCTGATCAAGCCGGTCGCGGTGTTGAGCGTGAGGCCGGCGGGCAGGCCGGAGGCGCCGTAGCTCAGGGTGCCGCCGACGGTGTCGGTAGCGGCGAGCTGGAGGCTGGTGGCGGTGCCGGCGGTGGCGGTGCGGGCGCCGGGGTTGGTGAGGGTGACGCTGCCGGTGGTGCTGCCGCTGCCGCCGGCGGCGAGCCAGGCGGTGGCGTTGAGGCCGAGGGCGGCGTCGGTGCCGGCCGGGTCGTTCCAGCCGTCGTAGACGGTCTTGCCGGGCTCGCCGGTGCCGTCGTCGATGGCGGAGCTGTCGCCCCAGATGGCGACCCGGCCCTTGCCGAAGCTGCTGGTGGCGAAGAAGGCGCCGGTGGTGCCGGAGTAGCCGGTGCGGTAGACGATGCCCTTGACGGCGGGGTTGTCGGCGGGCTTGAGGGTGAAGGTGGTGCCGTTGCGGATGATGCTGCCGGTGACGGTGCCGAAGGGGCCGTGCAGGACGGGGTCGGCGGCGTCGTTGATGGCGGTCGGGTTGTCGGTCTGGATGTTGAGCAGATCGACGGAGAGCCCGAACGGGTCCTTGTTGTTGACCGAGTTGGTGGTCATCAGGTCGTTGATGATGGCGGGGGAGTCCCAGCCGTCGTTGTTGCGGTCGCTGCCGGTGTGGTCGGAGATCAGGAACAGGCCGCCGCCGTTCTGGACGAACGTCATGACCGCGGTCTTCTCGGCGTCGCTGAGCCGGATGTTGGGCTCGGGCAGCACGAACTCGTCGAAGTTGGCGAGGTCCAGCGCGCCGCCGGAGCCGTAGGTGATGGTGGAGCCGCTCGGCAGGGTCTTGAGGCTGTACTGCCCGGTCTTCTGGAGGGCGACGCCCCAGCTGGAGATGGCGCCGGTCCAGTCCGTCTCGGACTGCGGGTTGGCGTTCTCGGCGAGCGGGTCCGGCTGGCTGGTGCTGATGATCCAGTCGGCGTTGCCGGCGGTCTCCGCCTTGCTGTTGTCGAACAGGACGCGGTGCTGGGTGGCGGTCGCGGCCGTGGTCGTGGTCGCGACCCCGGCCGTCGTGGTGGCCGCCGGGGCCGCCGCGGCCGGGTGGGGGGCGGTGCTCGCGACGGCGAGCACGGTCAGGGCGGCGGCGCCGAGGGCAAGCGGGCGTATCGCGTCGATGCGTCTGAACACGGGTCAAGTCCCTTGGGGTGTGGGGGTGCAGGAGAGTGCTACGCGCGTAGGTGCGGTGGCACCGTCCCATGGTGAGGTAAGCGGAGCTTGAACGGAACACGACGATCCAGGGCAATGTGTCGCCGCCGGCCCCCGCCCGCAGCGGCCTTCACGGCGGCGACACCGGCCGGGCACCGGACCCGCCGAATCGGCCCCGATCCCGGGGTGGGGGCTTTACCCGCGGGCCAGCCTCCCCAGGGCCAGACCGGCCAGCAGCGCCGCGCCGTCGCCGAGGACGTTGTCGGCGAACTCGGCCTCGGGGGAGTGGTTGTAGGGCGCGGTGAGCGGGTCGCGGCCGTCGTCCGGGACGGCGCCGAGCAGCAGGTACGCCGACGGGACCAGCTCGCCGACCACGCCGAAGTCCTCCGAACCGGCGATCGGTTGGGGCATCTCGACGTACCGCCGCGCCCCGAACAGACGGGCCGCCAGACCGGCCGCGAAGTCCGCCTCCACGGGGTCGTTGACGGTCACCGGGTAGCCGGGCTCCACCTCGGCCGCCGCCTCCAGCCCGTGGGCGGCCGCGATCCCGTGGACCACCCGCAGCGCCTCGGTGCGCACCAGCTCGCGCGAGCGCGGCGAGATGGAGCGGATGGTCGCCTCGAACCGCGCCTCGTCGGGGATGATGTTGGCCGCCGTACCGGCGGAGAACGTGCCGACGGTGAGCACCACCGGGTCGAAGGCGTCGATCCGGCGGGTCACCATCGACTGGAGCGCCAGCACCGTCTCGCAGGCCGCCGGGACGGGGTCGAGCGCCGCGTGCGGGCTGGAGCCGTGGCCGCCGCGCCCGCGCAGGGTGACCCGCAGGGTGTCGGAGGCGGCGAGCACCGCCCCGGGGCGGGTGGTGACCATTCCGTTGGGCAGTATGGCGGAGGCCACGTGCAGGGCGTAGGCGGCCACCACCCGCTCCCCGGCCGCCTCCAGGACGCCCGCGTCCACCATCAGCCGGGCGCCGTCCGCCCCCTCCTCGCCGGGCTGGAACATCAGGACCACGTTCCCGGCCAGCTCCGCGCGCCGCTCGGCCAGCAGTCGGGCGGCCCCGACCAGCGCGGCCATGTGCAGATCGTGCCCGCAGGCGTGCATCGTGCCGGGGATCCGGGAGGCGTACGGCAGTCGCGCGCTCTCCTGGACCGGCAGCGCGTCCATGTCGGCCCGCAGCAGCACGTTCGGCCCCGGGCGCCCGCCGCGCAGCACCGCCGTGATCGAGCTCAGCCCCTTGCCGAGGGTGAGCTCCAGGGGGAGGCCGTCGAGCGCGACGAGCAGCCGGTCCCGGGTCCTGGGGAGTTCCAGGGCGAGCTCCGGTTCCTGGTGCAACTCCCTCCGGAGAGCAGCTAGTTCGGGCTGCAGGAGGGCGGCTGAGCGGAGCAGTTCGGGCAGCCCGAGCAGATCCAGGGGTGCGGCGGACGCGGACGGGTCGGACACGGGCAGGTCGGACACGGGGCCTCCAGGTGTGGATGGACCGGGGAGCCGGGGCGGCTGGATCCATGATCGGAGCTTGCCCGCCCCGATCGGGCCCGGCACACGGACCCGCCGTGAATCCGGTGCGGGCCGGGCTCGGCCTCGTTGAGATAGTCCGACGGAGTGACTATCTTCATGGGGTGAGTGAGCGTGTGATGCAAGAACCCACCGTGATGGTCCTGACCGCCCTCGCGGACGCCCCCCGGCACGGCTACGCCATCGCCCAGGAGATCAAGGCGATGACCGACGGCCGGGTCGCCCTGCGCACCGGAGCCCTGTACGGGGCGCTGGACCGCCTGCTGGCCGACGGCCTGATCGACGTCGACCGCGAGGAGGTCGTCGACGGCCGCGCCCGACGGATCTTCACCCTCTCCCCGTCCGGCCGCGAGCGGCTGGCCGCGGAGGCCGAACGCCTGGCGGCGACCGCGCGGGAGGCCACCCGCCGCCTGTCCGCCGTGCGGCCGGCGGCGACCGGCACATGATCGAGCACCTGCTGCGCCTCTACCCCGCCGCCTACCGGCGCGCCCACGGCGAGGAGATCGCCGAGGCCCATCGCGAGCTGACCGCGGGCGAGCCGCTGCGCGTGCGGGTGCGGGATGCGGCGGAGCTGGCGGCGCACGCGCTGCGGCTGCGTGCGGGGCTGGGGCCGGCCGCGCCCGTCGCGCGGCTGCTCGGGGCGGCGTACCCGTTGGTCCTGGCCGCCTCGGCCGCCGCCTGCGGTCTGCACCTGCTGCGCTGGTACACCGCCCTGGTCTCCTCGCCCGCCCCGTGGGGCCTGCAGCTCCGGTCCGACCTGTCGGGGGCCTGGGGCGCGCTGCTCGTCTCCTCGCTGCTGGTGTTCGCGGGAGCGGCGCTCGCCCTGGCCGGACGGTGGCGGGCGGGTGTGCCCTGCACCGTGGCCGGGCTGCTCGCCTTCGCGGCGGCCGCGGTGGCCAGCGGACCCGCGTTCGGTGACCCGGTCGCCGCCCCGGCCGCCGCCGTCCTGGCGGCGGCCGTGCTGCTCGGCTGCCCGCCGGACCGGCGCACCGAGGCCGTCGCGATGGGCCGGGCGGGTACGGCCGGGGGCGTGATCGCGCTCGTCCTGGTGCCCCGGGCCGCCGTCGACGCGCACATCGTGCCCGGGGTCAGCACCGACTACGGGTGCTGGCCGCTGCTCGTCCTCGCCGGGGCGGGGGTGCTGACGGCCTGGCGCGGCGGGTCGCCCGGCGGTCGCGGGCCGGCGTTGACCGCGTCGTCGGCGACGTCGCTGGCGGCGACCGTCCTCGCGGCCCCGCCGCTGCTCGCCCAGGCCTGCACCACGGCTTGGGGCGATGCGACCGCGGTCGCCTGCCTGGCGGCCGTCCTGGTGGCGGGTGCCACGGGCGTGCTGCTCGCCGGCCGCCTCGGACGGGCCCCGCGCTGAGCTGAACCATCCGACCCTGCCGAGCGGCCCCGTCCGGGCCGCACGGCAGGGTTCATCGCGCACGTATTACTCCGTTTGACGTAGCGTTCCGTTCAACGGACTATCGGGTCCGCGCGAAAGGATGCCCATGCCGTTCACCCTGTCCCACCCCGCAGCCGTCCTGCCCCTGCTGCGCACGCCGTTCAGCCGAGCCGCGCTGGTGGCCGGGGCCGTCGCGCCGGACATGCCGTACTTCCTGGTCACCACGGGCCTGCCGGTCAGCGCCCAGTCCTGGTACGAACCCTTCGCGAACGCCACCACCACCCACACCCTGCCCGGGGTCCTCACCGTCGGCCTGCCGTACACCCTCGCGCTGTGGGCGCTCCTGCTGGCGGGCCGCCGCCCGCTGGCCTCCCTGCTGCCGCTGCCCGCCCTCACACCTGTGGATCACACGGCCCGGACCGCCGGGGCGCTGGTGCGGCGGGCCGGCTGGATCCTGCTGTCCGCGCTGATCGGCCTCGCCACCCACCTGGTCTGGGACTCCTTCACCCACTTCGACGGCTTCGTGGTCACCCGCGTGCCCTGGCTGAACAGCACCCTGGCGGGCAGCCTGACCTGGGCGCGGGCGCTGCAGCACGCCAGCACCATCGGCGGCCTGGCCGCCATCGCCGGCTACGGCTGGCGGCGGCGGGACCGGCTGCGCACGGGCGTCCTCCCGACCGGTCCCGGCGCCGGGCGGCGTCGCCGGGTGCTGCTCGCCCTGGCGCTGTGTGCGGGGGCCGGAGCCGTCGCCCACGCCGGGTGGTGGCTGGTCGGGCCGCAGGCGCCGTCCGGTCGGCCGCTGGATGCCGTGCTCGAAGGGGTGCTGTCCGACGCGGCCAAGGGCGCGGGTGCCGGGCTGATCGCCGCGCTGGCGCTGTACATCACCGCCTGGTGGGGCCGCCGCGCCGTCACGGCGGCGCGCGGTCGCGCGGGCGGCGCCGAGCGTGAGGCCGCCGCGCGGTCCGGCACCACCGCTTGACGCGTGGGCGGCGCCCGCTCGGCGACCGCGACTACCGCGCGGGGCGGTTCGGGCCGACCGCACCGGGGCGGCCGCACGCGCGGAGGATGCGTCAGCCGAGGAGCGCGCCGCCCAGCAGCAGGGCCACCACGAGTACGGCCAGCAGCGAGTAGCGCCAGTCGCCGGCCCGGAGCCAGCGGGCCACGGTGACCAGGATGCCCAGGCCCGGGGCGGCGGCCAGGGCGAGGAGCCCGAGGCCGAGCAGCAGGGGGCCCGGGTCGTGCTGGGAGGTGAGGTCGGCGAGGGCGAGCGGGCGGGCGGTGCGGTCGCCGTCGGCCAGGGAGGTGACCAGTCCGGCCAGGATCAGCACCAGGGCGAGGGCGGTGACGACCAGCAGGGCGGTGGCGGTGAGCCGGTTGGTGCGGGCCTCCCGGGCGAGGGGGTCGGGGGAGGCGGGCGAAGGCCGGTCGGCCGCCGTGACGGCGCTTCCGGTGGTGGGGAGGTCAGACATGGATCACTCCGAAGGCGCCGAGGACGAAGGACAGGCCGGAGGCGAGGACGACCGAGGAGTAGACGGCTTCGATCGTGCCCACCGAGAGGCGGCCGGAGAGGCGGGAGCCGAGCAGTGACCCGGTGGTGATGCCGAGCACGATCGGGGCGACCAGGAGGGGCTGCACCACCCCGGCGGCGAAGTAGACGACGAAGCTGGCCACCGCGGTGATGCCGATCATGAACTGGCTGGTGGCGGTGGCGACCCGGACCGGTACGCCCATGCCCACCGTCATGGCCGGCACCTTGAGGAAGCCGCCGCCGATGCCCAGCATGCCGGAGAGCATCCCGGCCACCATGGAGGCGCCGGCGCCGAGGAGCGGGCGGCGGGCCCGGTAGGCGCGCGCGGCGCCGTCGGTCTCGTCCGCGACCAGACCGGTCAGCCCGTCACGGCCCTCGGAGGCGCGCAGTCCGTGCCGGGAGAGGGCGTCCGGCGGGACCTCGGCGGTCGCCAACGCGTTTGCGGCGGACGGGAGTCGTTTGCGGCGGCGGGTGAGTTCGGCGGACAGGAACTGGCTCAGGCCGAAGACGCCCTCCAGAGCGGGGCGCGGGATGAAGGCGGTGACCAGGCTGCCGAGGATGCCGCCGATGGTGGTGGTCACCTCCAGACTGAACGCCAGGCGCTTGTGGGTCAGCCCCTGCCGCAGGTAAGCCGCCGAGCCGGCAGCGGAGTTGGCGATGACGGCGGCCAGCGAGACGGCCACCGCGGAGCGGAACGAGACGCCGTAGCCGAGCACCAGGGCCGGGACCACGACCGCACCGCCGCCGATCCCGGTCAGCGCACCGACGCCGCCCGCCGCGGCGCCCATCAGTATCAGTACGAGGAGGGTGGAGAACGTCAGCGTCATCGGCATGCCCTTTCCGGGGGACGCGTGGACAGCGTGGGCCGGAATGCCACTTTCCGGCGCCTGAACGTTAGTTGACGCAGGATCAGGACAATGTGGAACTGTGACGCACACCACCGGTCGCCACCGGACAGTTTACCTGCCGGTAACATGGCAGGGTTCCGGGACTGGCATTGTCGATTCCGCTCGCACCGGGATGTGCGATCGGCGCGAGCCTGCAACCTCTCCTCCGAGGAAAGGGCAAAATCCGTGACTCCCTTGGTCGTTCAGCAGCGTCCCTCCGCTGCTGCCCACATCGACGAGGCCGCCGGCACCGATTCGGCGGCCTTTCTGGACCACGTTCGGCGCTTCACCCGGGAAAGAGTCGCCCCGGTGGCCGGACTGATCGACCGCAGCGACGAGATCGGCACCGAACTGTTCGGCGAGCTGGCCCGGCAGGGCCTGTTCGCCAACTCCCTCGGCTACCAGGCCGACCAGCCGCACGGCGGGCCCGAACGGGTCCGCTTCCTCCTCCAGGTGCTGGAGGAGATCTCCCGGGTCTCGCCCTCGGTCGCCAAGGCCGTGATGGACCAGAACCTGGGCCAGATCGGCATGTTGCGCGACTACGCGGGCCCCGACCTGCGCGACCGCTACCTCGACGCGATCCGCACCGGCGAGAAGCAGGCCGCCTTCGCGATGAGCGAGCCGCAGACCGGCTCCAACGTCGCCCGGTTCACCACGGTGGCGACCCCGGTCGAGGGCGGCTACCGGATCAGCGGCGAGAAGGACTGGATCACCGGCGCGGCCCGCCGGACGGTGCATTTCGTGGTCGCCAAGCCCACCCCGGAATCACGCGAGGTCGGCCTGTTCCTGGTGGACCGCACCAAGCTCGGCGCCGGCGACGGAACGGTCGAGATCGACGACCGCAAGGAGAAGCTGGGCCTGCGCGGACTGGGCGAATTCCACATCCGCTACCACGATGTGTTCGTACCCGTCGAACAGGTGGTGCTCGGTTTCGAGCGGGGAACGCTGCGCCGGATCATGCGCCACTACAACGGAAAGCGCCTGGGCCAGTCGGCGATTTGTCTCGGCCTTTCGAAGAGCGCGCTGCGTACGGCCTTCGACTACGCCAGCGCCCGTCTTCCGGCCGGTTCGCCGGGCCACCTCGCGATGCAGAGCACGCTGGCCCCCTTGGTCAGCGAGCTGCGGGCGGCGCAGCACCTCGTCGACTGGGCCGCGGGCGAATGGGCCGCCGGGGACGAGACCGGCGCGCCCAGTGCGATGGCCAAGTACGTGACGGGCGACCTCGCCCAGCGGGTCACCAACGCCGCCGCCCAGGTGTGCGGGGCCAACGGGCTGTCGGACAAGATGCCGCTGGCCCGGCTGATGCGGGACGCCCGGATGCTCACCATGGCCGGCGGCGCCGCGGAGGTGCTGCGCGGCACCGTCGCCCAGAACCTGGACCGCCTGCTCGACTGAGCGCGGCGCCAACGGGCTACGCCCCGGCCGTCCCGGCCGCCCCGGCCACACGCCGGGCGGCCGGGGCGTCGGCCCGCCGCGCCCCGCCCCGCCCCGTCGAGCACGAGTACGAGTACGAGCACGAGAAGCACGAGCACGAGAAGGAGGAAGGATGCGCGTTGCGACCATCCGGACCGGTGGAGCGGAGCGACTCGCACTGGTCGACGCGGACGGCGGCTCGCTGACCCTGCCCCCGGCCGACCGGCCGGGGCCGGACAGCCTGCCCGAGCTGATCCGCCGCGGGCCGGAGGCCTGGCAGGAGCTGGCCGGGTGGGGTCGCTCCGCCCCCGGCCGCTCCGGTCGCCGACTGCCGCTCGGCGACGTCGAGTTGCTGGCGCCGCTGCCGCGTCCGGCGAACAACCTGTTCGCCCTCGGCCTCAACTACACCGACCACGGCGAGGAGGCGTACCGCGCGGCGGGCCGGGAGTACCGCAGACCACGGCACCCGGTGGTGTTCACCAAGGACCGCGGTTGCGTGGCCGCGCCCGTCGGCCCGCTGGAGATCGACTTCTCGCTTTCGCGGGAGATCGACTGGGAGGTCGAACTCGCGGTGGTGATCGGCCGCCGGGCCTGGCGGGTCGGCGAGGCCGCGGCCCTGGACCACGTGTTCGGCTACTGCGTGGCCAACGACATCACCGCGCGGGACCTCCAGACCCGGCACAAGCAGTACTACCTGTCGAAGAGCCTGCCCGCCAGTTGCCCGCTCGGGCCGTGGATCACCACGGCCGACGAGGTGCCGGATCCGCACGACCTGGCGATCACGCTCAGCGTCAACGGCGTGCCCCGACAGGTCTCCCGTACCGACCAGATGGTGTTCTCCATCCCCGAGACGATCGCCGCGATCTCCCGGATCGTCCCGCTGGAACCCGGTGACATCATCCTGACCGGCACCCCGGCCGGGACGGGCTTCGCGGCCGATCCGCCGAGCTACCTGGCCCCCGGTGACGTGGTGGAGTGCAGCGTCGAGGGGCTCGGGACACTCGGCAACCGGGTCGTGGCGCTGGACTGACGGCCGGCACCAGGGCGGCGGGCGGTGCGGGCGCTCAGCCGTACACGGCGGCCAGGTCGCGCCCGCGGTCGCTCTGCTGGTAGTAGACCCGGTGCTGTTCACGGGACTTGAGGACGAAGCCGGCCCGGTGGAGGGCGGTGAGGTGGTGGGAGACGGCGCTGGGGGTGAGCCAGTGGCGGCGGGCCAGTTCGGTGGTGGTGCGCGGGGTGGCGAGGTCGCGCAGGATGAGGCCCCGGGTGCCCGCCATCCGGTCGGCCGCCGGCCTGCCCGTCGGGCGGCCGCCCTCGCCGTCGCCGGGGACGGTGTACGCGGGGTAGGAGATCACCGGCTGCTGGCGGCCGGCCCCGGGGAGCGGGTCGGCGGCCACCGAGAGCGAGCCGTTGAAGACCGACGGCGCGAGGAGTAGCACGTCGGCTTCCGTCACGTCGAGGTCGAACGGCATGTCGATGCTCAGCCGGTCCCCGTGCCAGCCGATCCGCGGGTCGAGGCCGGAGAAGACCTCCGCCAGGCCCTGCCGCGCCATGGTCCGGGCGCGGCGGGCGATGTCACCTTCGATCCGGGCCCGCAGGAGCGGCCACTGCCCGGCGAGTGCGCCGTCCCACAGCTGGGCCATCTCGGTGGCCGCCCGCTCCGCGAAGGCCGCCTCGCCGTGCTCCAGCGCCTCCAGCAACTCCCTCGGCGTACGGGCGAGTCGGGTGCGCCGCACGGCCGGTTCGCGCAGCATGTGGCCGAGTTCCCGGGCCAGCCGCTCCGGACTCGCGGTGGCGACGGCGTGCAGTTCGCTGTCGAGCGACCCCTGCACGACGGTCGGACGCGGCAGGGTGAAGTCCGGGATGTACCGCCAGTGCCCGGCGAACAGCCCGCTCAGCACCGTCAGCCGCCGCTCCCGCAGGGTCGCCCGCAGCCGCGCGCTCGACGCGCGGGCCTGCGGCTGCACGGGGCAGTACCCGAACATCAGTCCCTCGACCAGCGCGTGCAGCGGCGAGACCACGAACCGGGTGTTCGCCCAGCCGTGCGCCCCCATGCCGATCGTGATCACGGTCGCCCCACCCCCGAATCGCCCCGCTCCGGCGGCACACCCTAGGGCGCCGCCGCAAGCGCATTCGAGGAAATCGCAAAGACTTTACCGGCCTGCCGAGCCGCCGCTTCCATGGTTCCACCGCCCCGGAAGACCCCGAAAGAACCTACGGAGGGAACAAGCATGGCCATCGGCAAGAGGACCAGGTTCGGCCTGGCCACCGCGTTCGGCGCGGCCGCCCTGCTGGCGCTGGGCGCCAATCCGGCCTACGCCCAGGAGGGCAACTTCCCGATAGGGCCCAACTCTTGTACGGCCGTCGAGGAGATCCAGCTCCAGTGGATCGACGGCGCGTGGCACGACGCCATGGAGAACAACCCGACCCAGGCCTCGGCGACCGACCCGTACTGGTGCCGGTTCAGCCTGATCGACAACGGCGCCGAGATCTGGCACTCGACCGGCGGCGGGTCCGGCTGGTGGCCCGACGGCCCTGGCCACCACATGCAGGCCTGCGCCGACCGCTGGTACAACGGCATCCGACAGGCCCACGACTGCGGTCCGATCAACTGACCCCGCACGCCCGGCCGTCGGGGCCCCACCCCCGGCGGCCGGGCGCCGGCCGTTCCGGAGCTTGCCCCAAGTGACCTCGGTCAGTGGGGCATCCGGTTGTCCGTTGCCAGGACGTCGCCCGGCGCCGTCGAGCCCACCTGGCGCCGTAGCGCGCCGATCGCCGGGTCGGAGATGGAGACCGTGAGCCGGTAGTACGGCTGGCCGGTGACGGTGCTGTGCGAGTCGGTCGGCGCCACCAGGAACTGCTGGAGGGCGAAGCCGTCGAGGCCCGGGCACAGGGCCTCGGCCGGGAGGGTCACCTGTACGGACGCGCCGTTCTCGGGTCCGGCGTGGACGGTGCCGCCCGCGTCGGACGGGCCGTCGGACGAGGCGTCGTCCTCGGGCGTGAGCGGGAGGCCGTGGGCCCCGGCGACCAGGCCGTCCGGGCCCTCGATCTCCACCGCCACGCCCTGCGGACCGAGCGGCGCCGACAGGTCCAGCGCGCGCCCGCCGGGGCCCGGGCCGAGCATCAGGCCGATCGTGAAGTGCCCGGGGTCCGGCGCCGCGCTCCGTGAGAACCCGTAGGAGCCGAGGACGAGTTGCGGTCCTGGCGGTGGGGCGTCCGTCACCGATCCGGCGAAGGTGTAGGACGCGGGCGCCGGCTCGAAGTGGTGGAAGCCCTTGGTGCCGCACTTGGTGGCGTCGGAGACCCCGCCGCCCGGCAGCGCGACGTCCGCGGTCGGCCGGGGAGATCCGGGCACCGGCCGCGGGCTGTGCATCGACAGGCCGTCCGGGTTGAGCGGACCGCTCCGGTTCAGCAGGCCGCCCGGGTCCGTCCCGACCGCGACGGCCAGCAGCGCCGCGAAAGCGGTGACCGCGATCAGTACGGTGCGCCGGCGTCCGGGCCGGGTCCAGCTCGAGCGGGCCGTGCCGGAGGCCGACCCGGGTGTCCAGCGGCGGCCTCCCGGATCCACCGGCGGCTCCTCCCGCCACCGGGCGGCGAGCATCCGGGTCCGGGCGGTGGGCTCCGTGACGGCGGCGTCCCCGATGAAACGCTCGTCCAGGACGAGTCCCTCGAACGGGTCGGGCGTCGCCCGGCCGGGCGCTGTCGGCTCGGGCTCGGGCTCCGGATCGGGGGAAGGGGGCTGGTGGGGCTGGTGGGGTTCGTCGGCGGTCGGCACGGCGCCAGTATGCCGGTCCGGTCCCGCGCCGTCAGCCCAGGTCGAGGGCGTTCGGCAGGCCCCGGCGGTAGCGGGCCTCGTCCCGCTGCTGGAGGGCGGCCAGTTCCGGCGGCCGGTACAGCGGCCACACCGTGCAGCGCGGGGCCGGTGAACCGTCCGCGTCGAGCAGGGCGTTGACGGCTCGGCGGGCGGATTCGTTGGCGCCCTCCATGGTGGCCAGGTCGATGTCGGTGGCGACGTAGTCCCCGGCCAGGAAGAGGTTGGGCACGGCGGTCGCGGCGGACGGTCGGTCGTACAGGGTGCCCGCCGGATGGACCAGCAGCTGTTCGCGGTTGGCCGGGGCCGGGCCGCCGAGGCCGGTGACGGCCGGGTCGATGAACCAGGTGACCAGGTCCGCGTCGTCCAGCACCCGCCGGCCGCCGCTGTTCAGGGAGTCCTTGAGCTGGGCCCAGGTCTCGCGCACCACCTCCTCGCGGGAGCACTTGAGTGCGGGTTTGCCGTAGACGATCCCCGGGACGTTCCACTCCGAGACGATCGCCGAGAGGCAGTCGGCCGTCCGCCCGTCGCCGTAGTCCCGGCGGAAGTCCCGGCCGGGCCAGAACTGGGCCTGGCCGATGCAGGTGACGGACCAGGGCGAGTCGACCAGGTCGACGTGGCCGTGCACGATCGGGGTGCGGCCGCGCAGGTAGAACTGCACGCCGACCATCCAGTCGGTCCGCAGCCGGTCGCAGCGCGCGAGTTGCGGGTCGGCGGCGCGCAGCCCGGGGCCCCAGGTGGCGCGGGCGTGTTCGACCGGCATCGCGCTGAGGTAGTGGTCGGCGACGACGGGGGCGTCCGCGTCCCGCAGCCGCACGCCGGTGATCCGGCCGTCCCGGTACAGCAACTCCTGCACCTCGGTGCCGAGTTCGAACCGTACACCGAGGGAGCGCAGCCGGGCCTCCCAGGGGCCGATCCAGGCCTCGCTGGTCGGGGCGTTGAGCACGCGGTCCGGCTCGCCGTCGCAGCCCTGGCCCAGGACGTTGTAGACGAACGCCTGGAGGATCCGGGCGACGGTACGGGTGCTGGCCTCCTCGGCCTTGGTCGCGACGAGGTTGCGGGTGAGGCCGACGCCGAGCAGCCGCTGGTAGTCGTACGACATCTCGCCGGCCCGGATGAACCGCCACCACGGGACGCGCTCCCACTGCTCGTGGCGGCGCAGGTCGCAGCTGGTGAAGTGGACCAGCAGCCGGTTGGCGAAGTACGCCACCTCGCCGGCCGGCAGGTGCAGGGCGGTGTCCAGCAGGCCCGTCAGCGTCTGGAGCAGCGCGTCGGGCAGCAGCTCGCCGAGCACCGGGGGAGTGGTCACGGTACGGAACGGCAGCCGCAGCGCCGGTCGTCCGGCGTTGCGCGGGAAGAGCTCCTCGGTGGCGTTCACCAGGTTGTCGTGGACGGTGCGGCCCACCGCCCCGGCGGGCAGCGGGATCCGGCGCAGGGTGTCGGGCAGGTTGCGGTAGAAGCCGGGGAAGAAGCGGAAGCCGTGCTCGCCGGGCAGCGGCCGCCGGCCGCCCCGGGCGGTGTCGGGCACGTCCATGCTGCGGGCCTTGCCGCCCAGCACCCAGTTGCGCTCGTAGACCGTCACCTGGTAGCCGCGCTCGGCCAGTTCCTGTGCCGCGCTCAGGCCGGCGACCCCGCCGCCGAGCACGGCGACCCGCCGTCCCGGCTGCCCGTCGGGCCGCTGCGCCGCGCGCGCCGGCTGTGCTGCCCGCGTCGGCTGCGCTGTCGGCCCGGTGGCGGTCAGTGTGAGGTCGGTGGCGGCCCCGGCCGCCGTGGTGAGCAGGGCACGCCGGGTGGGGGCGGCCGCTGTGATCGTTCGCATGCTCCGTCAACGAGCCCGCGCGGGCGGCGGGCACGGCCGGGACCGGGGCGCGGCCGGGACCGGGGCGCGGATGCTCCGGGGCAGCGGGTCCGGACGGCCGCCACGGGTCGACAGCCGTCGATCCCGCCCGACCGCTGAGTGAGCCGCCGAGCCCCACGAACCACTGCACCCCTCGCGCCGCTGGTGCGAGGGGTGCAGTGGCTACGACCCGCCCCACGCCCACCCCCGCTGGTGTACTGTCGCATCGACACAAAGTGGGGATCATTCCCCATTTCCTGCGCGTCGGGGGAGAGGAACCACCATGAACGGGACGGCTCTGGTACTGGGCGGCGGCGGACCGGTCGGCGGCGCCTGGCTGACCGGCGTGCTCGCGGGCCTCGCCGACGGCGGGATCGACCCGACGGCCGCCGACACCGTCATCGGCACCTCGGCCGGAGCCGTCTTCGGGGCCCGCCTCGCCGCCGGTGAAACCGCCCGCGAGCTGTTCGAACGTCAACTGGCCGACCTCGACCGGGTCGAGATGGGCATCACCCTCGCACAGACCCTGCGCTTCCTGTGGGCAGCCCTCGCCACCCGCGACGCGGAACGCTCGGTCCGGCGCCTGGGTCACGCCGCCCTGACCGCGCGCACCACCCCCGCCCAGGACCTCCACACCACCGTGCGCACCCTGCTGCGCGACGCCACCGCATGGCCCGCGCAAGAGCTGCGGATCACCGCCGTGGACGCACGGACCGGCGAGGTCCAGGCCTTCGACGCCGACTCCGGCCTCGCCCTGGCGGACGCGGTCGCCGCCAGCTGCGCCGTCCCGCTGGTGTGGCCCCCGGCCGCTGCCCTCGGGCGGCGGTGGATCGACGGCGGAACCCGCTCCACCGGCAACCTCCAACTGGCCGACGGCCACCAGCAGGTGCTCGCCGTCTCGCCCGTCCCTACCGCCGTCGGGCCGCATCCCAGCGCCCAGCAGCAGGCGGACCGGCTGCGTGCCGGCGGCGCGCACGTCACCCTGATCACCCCGGACGCCGACGCCCGCCGCGCGATGGGCCGCAACCTGACCGCCAACGCCCGGCGCCCGGCCGCCGCCCGGGCCGGGCACCGGCAGGGCACCGCCCTCGCCGTCTCCCTCGCCCTCACCTGGCCGTCCCGCCTCTGAGTCGGGGCGGCAGCGAAGGCGCCGTCCCGCATCCCGCCGGCGTCCTCGGGGCGGGCGCGGGCGTCCCGGGACGCAGCGGGGACGCGCAGACGGCTCCGGGAACGGGCTCCGGGCGGAACACTGTCGAACTGCGCCGCAGTCCTCCTGCCGGGCTGCCGGAGTTCGCCGTGCGAACGGCACGGACGGCACGGACGGAGTGCGGCGACACCATCCCGATCAGGAACAGTGCTGGTGGGACCCGCTGCCGTGCGTTCCGTCCGACGGCACCGGGGCGTGTCACTTCGCCAGCTCGACCCAGCACTGACCACGACCAGCTCTCAGAAGGATCCATGCGCATCTCCACCTCCCTCAAGCGGGCCGCCCTGGTCGGCGCGGTCACCGTCGCCCTGGCCACGGGCGTCAACGGGACCGCGAACGCCGCCGGCTACGACGGACAGGACCCGATCTCGTCCGGCTGCGCCGCCGACGCGATCACCGCGAAGTCCGTGGCCCTGAACGCGGACGGCATCGGCCAGGTCGGCACCCTCGAGCTGCGGTACAGCCCCTCGTGCCGCACCGCCTGGGCCCGCGTCTACTCCCGGGGCAGCAACCTCTGGGCGAACGTGGTCCGTCAGAGGGACAACCAGCGCTCGGGTTGCGACAAGGCGTCCTGGGACTCGGGCTCCGGGCAGTACTACTGCTACACCCCCATGGTCAACGACGCCGGCTACTTCTCCTACGCCGTCGGCAACGCCACCGACTCCTCCGGGCAGATCGGCAGCCACGCGGGATACACCCCCTTGTACTGACAGCGGTCCGCCCGTGACGACGGTGCCCCCGAACGGCTGGTCCGTTTCGGGGGCACCGTCGTCATGGCGGTGCCGAGGCCCTGTCCGCCGCCCGTCCCAGCGGGTGGGTGAACGTGATCTCCGTCGTGAAGGCTGTTCGAGTGATTGGATCGTCACCTTCTGTGCGCGGATGTGCGGCGTGTGGTGCGATGCCGACGTGAAATCCGGGGGGCGGGCGCGGAGAGCGACGCCCGCCCTGGATCCGTGGACGATCGAAGGGAAGCCCATGGTGCTCCGCCTGCTGGCCGCGACTGGTGTCGCCACGTCATTGTTCGGCTCGTCGGCCTTCGGCGGCAGCCCGCCCCCGCCGCCCCCGCCGACGGACCGGATCGTCATCGACAGCGTGGTGGCCAACGGTTCCGGCTGCCCGGCGGGGACGGCCGCCGTGGCGGTGTCCCCGGACGGCACCGCCTTCACCGTCACCTACAGCAACTACCTCGCCCAGGTGGGGCCCGGGACGTCGCCGACCGACTTCCAGAAGAACTGTCAGCTCAGCCTTTCCGTGCACGTCCCCGGTGGCCTGACGTACGCGGTCGTGTCCGCCGACTACCGCGGCTTCGCGTCCCTGGCGCCGGGCGCGTCCGGGACCCAGCGGGCCGGCTACCACTTCCAGGGCGACCCCCGCACCACCAACGCGACCCACCAGTTCAAGGGCGGGTTCAACAACGACTGGGAGACGACCGACACCGTGCCCGCCCCCGCCCTGGTCTTCGCCCCCTGCGGGGAGGAGCGCAACCTCACCATCGACACCGAACTGCAGGTCGACGCCGGCACCTCGAGCCCGAGCGCCACCAGCTTCATGGAGATGGATTCGACGGACGGCACGATCAAGACCGCCTACCACCTGGCATTGAGACAGTGTCCGTGATCCACTGAGTCGGGGCGGCCCGCGTTCGGGCCGCCCCTTCGCCGTTCCAATCCGCCCCGTTCACCCTGCCGCTTTGAGGCCCACCGGCGGCAGCCGGCCTGAGCGGATGTCAGTGGTCCCGGCGAAGATCGCAGCCATGGATCTCCGCACCGCCCTCGCCGGCCTCGACGCCCACCCCTGGGCCACGGTCAACCACGCCTACGGCCCCGCCGAGGACCTGCCCGGGCTGTTGCGCGCCTTCGCCGAGGGCGGTGAGGACGCCGAGGAGGCGCTGGACGAGCTGTACGGCTCGATCGTGCACCAGGGCACCGTGTACCCGGCCAGCGTCGACGCCGCCCCCTACCTCGCCCGAGTCGCCGCCTCCGGCCGCCGAAGCGCCGACGCGCTGCGGCTGCTCGGCTGCCTCGCCAAGAGCGAGGACGAGTACGGCGTCGAGCCGGGCGCCGTCCGGGCCGCCGTCGCCGCCCAACTGCCGCTGCTGATAGCCCTGCTGGCCGACGCGGACGCCACCGTCCGGCAAGCGGCCGGCTGGACGGTCGGCCACACCCGGGACACCGGCACCGCCCTGCCCGCCGTCCGGGCCCGCCTCGCCACCGAGACCGACCCCGCCGTCCGGGCCGAACTCCTCACCGTCTACAGCCGGTTGGACCGCACGGGCGCCGCCGACGAGGCCCGCACCCTGCTCGGCCCCGACACCCCCGCACAACTGCGCCTGGCCGCCGTGTTCGCCGCGCTGGACGCCGACGAGCCGTGGCTCGCCGCCCACCACGACACCGTCCTCGGCCTGCTGCCCGCCCGGGAAACGGTCAGGTCCGGGTACGCGGACGAGCACCGGGAGCCGCTGCGCACGATCGTCGGAGTCCTGCTGGGACGGGGCACCGGCGCCGCCCGCGAGAGCGCGCTCGCCCTGCTCGACGCCGCCCTGCGCGACGAGCGCCCCGAGGTACGGGCCGAGGCCCTGTGGGCGGCCGACCGTGCCTGCATGCTGTCCCGCAGCGCCCCGCAGCGGCTGATCCCGGCGATCGCCCCGCTCGCCGCCGACTGGGCGGCCGCCCAACTGCTGGCCAAGCTCGGCCCGGCCGCCGCCGACGCCGCGCCCGTCCTCGCCGAACTCGCCGCGCAGCCCGACGACGAGGCGGCCGACCAGGCCCTCGCCGCGCTCGTCCTGGTGGCGCCGCGGGCCGCAGCCCCGCTGCTGGCCCGGGCCCTCGGCCGCCGCCCGCGCGCCATGCAGTCCGCCGCCGGGTCCTACGCCCCGGCCGACGCTCCCTTCCCGTTCGACCCGGAACTGTTCGCCGCGGTCCGCGCCCGCCTGGCCGCCAAGGCCCTGGAGCGTCCCACCGGATGCGAGGGCTGCGGCTGCTCGACGACCGAGGACCACAACGACACCGCCGGCCTGGTCCACCTGCTGCGGCAATGGGGCCCGCAGGCCGTCGAGGCACTGCCCGAACTGTGCGCCGTCCTGCCCCGGTTCCAGTACGCCGCCACGGCCATCACCGCCGTCGCCACCGACCTCGGGCCCGAGCAGCGCGAGCAGGCCGCCACCGCCCTGCGAGCCGACGCCGGGAAGCTCCTCGTGGCGCGGGCACTGCACGAACTGACCGGCGAGGCCGGGCCGTTGCTGGCCGCCGCCGAGGCGGCGCTCGCCACCGGCGTGCGCGGCGCCGCCGAGGGCGCCGACGCCGCGGCCGACCTCGGCCCGGCGGCCGCCCGCCTCACCCCGGCCCTGCGGGAGGCGCTCGGCCGCACCGCCGAGCGCGACACCACGCCCCAGACGGACACCGACCTGGCCCTGGCGCTCGGCCTGTGGCGGATTACCGGGGAGGCGGCCGAAGTCCTCCCGGTCCTGGCCTCGGTACTCGACAACAGCCGAGGCCGGCAGTGGTTCCACCGGACGGCCGCCCGCGCCGCCCGCGAGATCGCCGCACTCGGCCCGGCCGGACGCCCGCTCGCCGCCCGCCTCCACACCCTCCTCGACGACCCGGCCCAGGCACCCTCGGCCGTCCTCGCCCTGCTCGCCGTCGCCGACCTGGCCGGCCTCGACCACGCCCGCCTCGCCGAAGCGGCCCTCCACTCGGCCGAGACCCACGCCGACCTCAGGGGCGCCTGCGCCGCCCTGCGGGCACTCGGCACCTCCGCCCTGACACCGCAGCAGCACGACCGGCTGACGGCGCTCGCCACCGGGGACCGCCGCCTGGCCGTCTCCGGGTCCGACCACGCGATGATCCGCGAGGACGAACACCTGCGCACCGCGCTGGCATCCGTCCTCGACCAGGCCGACTGAGGCGCGGGCCTCTCCCGCGCCTTGGCCCTGCCCGGCGCCGGAGTGCCTGCGGTCGACATGCCGGTGGCCCAGCCGACAATGCACGAGTACGCCAGTATGATCATCGCCGCGTATCGGCTCGGGGCCGGAATGACGGGGTGGGGGGCGGACATGCCGGAGTGGTGGCGGAACCGGTCGCAGCGGCGTGCGGCCGCGCGCGCGGAGTCGCTCACTGACCAGTCGAACCGTCTCGCGGCCGCCGGCCAGTGGGCGCGGGTCGAAACCGTACTGCGGCAGGTCATCCGGCTGCGCACCGACCAACTGGGCCCGCACGCGTCGGCCACTGTGGCCGCGCGCGGTGAACTGGCTGCGGCCCTGGTCGCGTTGAGGCGGTATGAGGAGGCCGAGGCGGAGTTGCGGGTCGCTCTGCCGCCGGCCGTTGCGGCCCAGGGCGAGGACCACACCGACGTGCGTGAGCTGCGGGCCGTGCTCGGCCGTGCCCTGGTCGAGTTGAGGCGGTACGAGGAGGCCGAGCCCGAGCTGCGGGCTGTTCTCCCGCTGGCCGTCGCGGCCCGGGGCGAGGACTCCGACGACGTCCACGACCTGCGGTTCCTGCTGGGCCGCGTCCTGATCGCCACCGGACGCCCGGCGGAGGCCGAGGAACTGGCGTGCGCGGTGCTGGCCGCGCATCCCGCCGTGGATCCGGTGCGCCTGCGCGCGTGGAGGGCCAGGGCGCTGGCGCTCAACGGCCTCGGCCGCCACCGTGAGGCCGCGGCCGAGTACACCGCGCTCCTGACCGCCGCCCCGGCGGTGCTCGGCGAGCGTCACCGGCTGCTGCTGGTGGTCCGCTCGCTACGGTTCCAGCAGCTCGCGGTCCTGGGTGAGTGCGACCAGGTCGAACAGGAATACCCAGCCCTGCTGTCCGCCCTTCCCGACGGCGACAGCCTCCGCTCCTCCGTGCACAGCGCGAGGGTCTTCGCCCTCAACGTCGCGGGCCGGCACACCGAGGCCGAGGCCCTCGCCCGGAAGGCACTGGCCCGCCATCCCGGGATCGGCCTCTCCCTCGGACTCGCCCGCAGCCTCAACGCCCTCGGCCGGTCCACGGAGGCGCTCCAGGTCCTCACCGACGCCGAAGCGGAGACCCCCAGGTCGGTCGAGGGCGCGCTCGCCGTCCTGCTTGCCATCCTTACCGCCCAGGCCCTGCTCGGCCTCGACCGGCCGGACGAGGCCGAGACCCAGGCCAGGCGTGCGGTCGACCTCGCCCAGTGCTACTACCACCCGGACAACCACCGGGCCCTGGAAGCCGCCACCACCGTGGGTCGCGTCCTCGCCGCCCAAGGCCGGCACTCCGAGGCCACGACCCAGCTGTCCCGCTGCGCGACCGTCTGGCGCGAGCACTTCGGCGCCCGGCACCCGTACACCGTGGCCGTCGAGGCCGACCTCGCGGCGCTTTGTGGCGGGCGGCCCTGCGGCTGACCCCCGCTCAGGCGGTGGGCGGGCCGCAGTGTGCGGGCCTCGGGCTGCCGGAAAACCTGTTCGTGGCTCTGTGTCCGAACGATAAGATCTCCACGAAACGCACACCTGTGCGACAAAGTTCCGTAGAGAAGCAGGTCCATGCATCACCCGCTCGTCATCGTCCCCCTCGTCGTCCTCCTCATCAGGCTGGGCCTGTGGCTGAACAAGCGCCGCAAGGCCACCGCCGGCCACGATGCGCCCGCAGCCGGCTTGGTGCCGCGCGCCGAACTGGTGGAAGTGGGCAGCGAGCCCGCCGACCCGGCGGCGCGGGCCGCGCTGAACGCGGCGAAGGCGGGGGACTGGCGGCCCGCCGCGGCCTACCTCTCGGAGGGCGGCGGTGACTGGAGCACCCGCTACGCCCGGATGGGCCCGTTCGGCGACCTCGCGGCCACCGACGACACCTGGCTCTGGCAGTGGCGCAAGGAGCAGCCGTTCAGCCCCGAGGCCGCCCAGGTGCAGACCGACGCCCTGGTCAAGCGGGCGTGGGAGATCCGCACCGGGAAGTACGCGTCCGAGGTGACCCGCGAGCAGGCGATGGGCTTTCACCAGGTGCTGCAGGAGGCGGCGGAGGTGTCGGAGGAGGCGGTCCGACTCGCCCCGGCCGGGGACCCGAACGCCTGGGTGATGCAGCAGCCGATCGCGATGGGCCAGGGCTGGTCGAACGAGCGCTACCGCGCGCTGTGGTCGGAGATCGTGGCCCGCGAGCCCCACCACTACGGCGCCCACGCCGCCGCGCTGCAGTACTGGTGCGAGAAGTGGCTCGGCAGCAACGAGTTGATGCACGGGTTCGCGGACGAGGCGATCGCCGGAGCGCCGGCGGGCAGCCTGCTGACCGTGCTGAAGCTGCGGGCGTACTGGGAGCAGGTCCTGCGCGACAAGTCCGCGGCCCCGCTCTACCGTTCGGCCGAGTACACGGCCGCCCTGGACGCGGCGCTGGCCGACCTGGCAGCCGCCGACCCCGCCCACCCCGGCATCGTCCCCGTGCGTGGCTGGATCGCCCACGGCCTGATCGAGAACGGCCGCCCGGCGCAGGCGCTGGACCTCTTCCGCGGGATGGGCCGGGAGATCGCCGGTCCGTGGATCTACTACGGGAACCCGGCCGCCGTCTTCGACCGCGCCCGCACCAAGGCCGCCCACGCGGCGGCCTGACGCCCGTCGCGCCGGCGGCTCGCGGCTGCTCGCGGGGACCGGGGCGGTGCCGGGCAGGGCGGGGGCGAGCAACCCGCCGCGCCCGCGGGCGGCCGCTCCGGTCCTGCCGTGCTCAGCGGAGGGCGTCCAGGTGCCGGTAGAGCTCCTTGTGTCCCTCCGGGCCGGGGTGCAGGCCGTCGACGAGCAGGTCCGGCTGCTCGCGGAGCGGCTCCCACAGGTCGAGGAAGTCGATGTGGTGGTCCGCGCACCAGGTCCGCAGGGCCGCGCGCAGGGCGAGCGCCCGGTCCGTCGTGAAGCGGAGGCCCTCGTAGTCGCCGGTGCGCGTCTCGTCGAGCCAGATCGGTCCGGCGACGACCAGGCGCGCGTTGTGCCGCTGGGCCGTCGCGGCCAGCGAGTCGAGGCGGCCCGCGATGTGCGCGAGCCCGTCGTGGCCGGCGTCCGTCGTGGCGAGCGGCACGGCGGAGTCGTTGATCCCCGCCGCCACGATGAGGGTGTCCGGGTGACGGGGAGCCAGGAGCGCGGGGGTCTGCTCGCAGACGTCCGCCAGGGTGCTGCCGGGGATGGCGAGGTTGAAGACCCGGTGCCCGGTCTCGTTCGCCGCGATGTGAGCTGCCGCCAGGTGCCCGGCCCAGCCGCCCTGGGGGTCGCAGCGTCCGTAGGCGATGCTGTCGCCGACGATCACGATCCGTGCCGCCGAGCGCAGCGGGTTCGCGTCCAGGTAGGCCCAGGCCGTTTCCCCCGAGGTGAGCAGGACCCGTCGCCGGGCGTAGTCGGCGACCTCGTACGCGTCGGCCGCGGCCAGTTCCTGGTCGGTCAGGCGCAGGACGGCGCCCGCGACGGTGCTGCCGAGCCTGCGCTCCAGGGTCAGGTGCACATCCTGGCCGCTGGTGGCGATCACGTCTTCGTCGGTGATGGCGAGGGGCTTGGCCGCGTAGCCGGCCAGGGCCGCCGGGGTCATCGCCACGATGCGCCCGAAGAGCGCGGTCTGGACTTGCGGGTCCAGCAGCGTGCCGAAGGAGAACAGGGTGTGGGGGTGGGACTCGGTCACCGTGAAGCCGTGGCCTTTCGATTGGGGATGATCGACTCACTCTATGTCGGCCCTGCGGATCCCGTCACAGTGGCCCTGAACTGGTCACGGTGCCTCTGAGCTGGGACGGCTTCGGCGAGTGCGCTGCGCCTTTCCGCTGAGAGCCCGGTGGCGGGAAGGGGCCGGTGACCACCGGTGACCACCCGACAAAGGCGGTGCGGGATATGTCGGGTGGCCGGAACCGGCGCCACCGCATGATGGGGGCATGGATGACACGACCCTGGTAACCCGGTTCCTGCGCGACGGCTTCGTGAAGCTGGAAGGCGCCGTCGCACCCCGGGTGGCCGCCGACTGCGCACGGCTGCTCTGGCAGGAGACCGGCTGCGACCCGCACGACCCCGCCACCTGGACCCAGCCCGTCCACTGGATCCCCGGCATGGCCCAGGGGCCCTTCGCCGCCGCACCCAACTCCCCGGCCCTGCACCGCGCTTACGACCTCCTCGTCGGCAAGGGGCGCTGGGAACCGCGCTACTCGCTGGGCACCTTCCCCCTGCGCTTCCCCCACGAGGAGGAACCGGACGACGCCGGCTGGCACATCGAGGGCAGCTACCTCCCCGAGGGCGAGACCTGGTACTTCACCAACCTCCACTCCGACGGGCGCGCGCTGCTCATGCTGTTCCTCTTCAGCGAGGTCGGCGAGCACGACGCCCCGACCCGCATCCGCGTCGGCTCCCACCTCGACGCCCCCAGGGTGCTGGAGAAGTACGGACGGGACGGCGCGAGCGGACTGGTTCTCGCCCCCGACCTGGTGACGGCCTCCGCCCACCGGCCCGTCGCCCTGGCCACCGGCTCCCCGGGCGACGTCTACCTCTGCCACCCCTTCCTCGTCCACGCCGCGCAACCGCACCACGGCACCCGCCCGCGCCTCATGGCCCAACCACCCCTGATGCCCGCCGCACCGTACGAACTGGACCGCGCCGACGGCGCGTACTCACCCGTGGAGACCGCCATCCGCCGGGGCCTTGGGCAGGACACCCCCGACCCGGACGGCCACGGTCCGAAATCCGATGGATCCTCCGCCGCGCGCGAGGCACAATCCCGGTGAACCGCAGCGGGGGGAGCTTGTTTGGACGTGTTCGAGTGTGCCGGGTGGGCGAGCCGTGGCGCCCACCCGACCGCGAGGCGACGGTGGTGCCGCTGGACAGCGGGGTCTGGGCGTACCTGACCAGCCCCGGGGAGACCTCGCCGATGCCCGCCACCGGGGTACTCCCGGAGGGTGTCCTGCGCGACGACTACCCGCTGCCCCCGCGCCCCCGGTGCCCCCTGGAACCCCACCACGGTGCCTTCAGGGCCACCCTGGTCGGGCTGCCCGCGATCCGTGGCCCCCGGCTGCGCAGGTACCACGACTCGTACCGGCCATGAGCGTCCGCTGGGCGACGGCGGGGCCCATGACCTGTGAACCAGGGCGTCTGCGTTCGGGGTACGGGCGGTGACGGCCCCGCGTGCCGCAGCGGCCGACGTCCTGTCCGCGGCCGGGACCCGGGGTGACAGACTGTCGGTCATGAGTGATCAAACCGGCCATCCGACCCACCGCCCGCTGGCCCAGCCGTTCTCGCACGCGAGTGCCGCCGCCGACGAACCCCTCGTCGAACGAGTGCTCCCGACCGAGCGCCTCGGCTCTCCGTTCGCCGTCCCGACCGCCTCCGAGGCCGAGCCCGGCGAGGTCCTCCCGTAAGGCCGCCCGTGGTTGCCTCGGCCCCGGCCTGAGCGAAGCGGGCCCGGGCCCACACCTGAGAGGCACACCCGGTACGCGAGCGGCCCCGCACCCGGAAACGGGGTGCGGGGCCGCTGCGTTGCGCCGGTTCTCAGCAGCGGGGCACGCCGGGTACGGTGTGGAACGCTCCGGCGCCGTCGACGAACGGCGCGAAGGTCCAGGACTGTCCGACCCCGGTGGCCTGGTTGTTCCGGTACACGAACGTGGTGTGGTACCAGACGTCACCGAAGGACCCGGGGGCCGGGTCCACGGCCACGGTTCAGGCCGCCTCGGCCGTCTCGTCGGCGGGGAGCGCCGGGAGGATCCGGCTCCTTCCGCCGTTCACCGCGAAGTACAGCGAGCCGGCGACGATGACGCCGATGAACCAGCTGTACGGCCCGAGCGCCGCGGCGTAGCCGGCCGGCCCGTAGACCGGCAGGAGGCTGGAGAAGACCGCGCCGACGGCGGCGGCGGCGAACGCCCGGATGTTCCAGCCGCCCTGGAAGCGGAACACGCCGTTCTCCTGGTAGAGCGCGGGGACGTCGATCCGGGCCCGGCGGATCAGGTGGTAGTCCACGATGACCACCCCGAAGATCGGGCCCATGGTCGAGCCGATGGCGTTGACGAAGCTCGGCGCGTTGTCCCAGGGGTGCAGGGGGTAGAGCAGGAGGGCGATGCCGGCGGCGATCAGGCCTCCGCGCCGGAAGTCGATGTATTTCGGGGCGACGTTGGCGAAGTCGAACGCCGGGCTGACGAAGTTCGCGACCACGTTGATGCCCAGGGTGGCGACCGCGAAGGTCAGCGCGGCCAGCAGGACCAGGTAGACGCTGTCGAACCTGGCGGAGATCTTGGCGGGTTCGAGGATCACCTGGCCGTAGACCTTGCCGGCGGCCGCGGTGGTCAGGGCGGCGACGAAGGAGAACAGGATGAGGTTGACCGGCAGCCCCCAGAGGTTCCCCTTGCGCAGGGTCTTCTCGTCGGGCACGAAGCGCGCGAAGTCGCCGAAGTTGAGGACGAGGGCCGCGAAGTAGGTGATCCACGTGGCCGCTATCGCCGCGATCGCGGCGAGCGAGCCCGGGACGACGTCCAGGCCGGTCGAGCTCTTGGCGAGCGCGGCGAGGTCCCCGGCCGGCATGTCGACGGAGAAGGACAGCGTGCCGGCCTTGACCGACAGGACGACGGCGAGGACCAGCATCATCAGCCAGACGACCGGCCCGGCGAAGTCCTGGAAGCGGCGCACCGTCTCCATCCCCTTGCTGATGACCAGCAGTTGTGCTGCCCACACCCCCAGGAAGCACACCGTCTCCAGGCCGCTGTGTCCGAGCAGGTGGGTGCTCTCGTGGAACTGCCTGGGGCCGCTGTACCTGGTGAGGAAGGCGACGATCGCGCCCGCTGCGGCGCTGGTCTGCGCCCCGTACCAGAAGGTGGCGACCACGGCCCGCACCAAGGCCGGGACGTTCGCGCCGAAGGTGCCGAACGAAGCCCGCGCGAGCACCGGGTACGGCACGCCGGTGCGCACTCCCGCCTTGCCGATCAGCGTCATCAGCCAGTAGATCACCAGCGAGCCGACGCCGATCCCGATGACGAACTTGAAGGCGTTGCCGGCGACGAGGAACAGGCTGGCGGCCAGGAAGTAGCCGTAGAGGCTGTGGACGTCGGAGGTCCACACGTTGAAGATGCTGAACGCGCCCCACTTGCGCTCGGTGGTGGGGGCCAGGTCGTCGTTGTAGAGGCGCGGCGAGTACTGCGCCGGGACCGGTGCCGGGGTGAGGGCCGTGTCCGCTTCCGCTGTCATGCTCTCTCCTTGCCGCTCTGACCTGCGGAAGCACGTTTGCTCCGTCGTGGTGGCAGGCCAGGTGCCAGATGGCATACAGGGAACGGGCCGTGCGTTTCCTCCCGATGCCGCGGATGTAAGCGGAACGTCAACTTCGGAAGCGCTGTTTCGCATGGCGGAACAAGGTGCGCCGGGGGCTCAGCCCCCGGCGCACCCGGGCGAATCCTCAGGACAGCGACCACCGCTGGTTGGACTGGCCGTTGCAGGCCCACAGCTGGACCGGTGCGCCGTTGCCGGTGGAGGCGCCAGACACGTCCAGGCACAGCCCGGACTGCACCCCGGTGACGGTGCCGTCGGCGTTGAAGGCCCACTGCTGGTTGCTCTGGCCGTTGCACGTCCAGACCGCGACCTTGGTGCCGTTGGTCGTGCCCCTGCCGTAGGCGTCCAGGCAGAGCCGGTCCGTGCCGCCGTAGACCGTCAACTCGCCAGCGGACGTGCGGGTGAAGAGCTGGTTGGCCGCACCGCTGCAGTCCCAGATCTGGGTCTGGGTGCCGGGGGAGGTTGACGCGTTCGGCACGTCCAGGCACCTGCCCGCCCCCACGGCGTGCACCGCCCCGCTGACATCACCGCCGCCGTCGCCGCCGCTGCCCGTCACGCCCGACTGGGCGATCACCTGCTGCGCCCCGGACGGCCAGTTGGTGCCGCTGACCTGGACGTTCCCGGTGAGGACGTTGTTGTGCGGGGCTCCGGTGGCGACCTGGGTGGCGCCCGCGTTGTACCAGTTGCCCGAGAAGGTGCTGTCGTTGGTGTTGTTCCCGCCGCTCGCGTTGGTGAAGGCCCACACGCCCGAGTCCTGGACCACGTTGCTGCTGAGGGTCTCGCTGCGGGAGCCCTCGTCCAGGTAGAGCCCGACGGTGTTCCTGTTGTCGTAGACGTAGTTGTGGTCGACGCTCGTGCCGGGGTCGGCGGACAGGGTGTAGATGCTGCCGCCGTCGTGGAACACCTGCTTGGTGCCGTGCACCTTGTTGTAGCTGATGACGGTGTTCTTCAGGGTCGTCGGCGTGGTGTAGACGGGCTGGTAGTCGTAGAGGCCGCGGTTGCGGTAGTCCTGGCTGCCGCCGGCGTCGTTGGCTCCCCAGCCCCATCCGACGTCGATGCCGTCGTAGGCGAGGTTGGAGACCTCGTTGTGGGTGATGACGGCGTGGGTGACGTAGGTCGAGAGGATCCCGGCCATGTCCTTGTAGTCCTTGGCGACGTCACTGATCCGGTTGTTGCGGATGGTGATGTCCCGGTCGGTCATCGCGGCGTCGGACGGGTGGTGGGCGTCGGGCTGCACGCCGCCGACCACGATGCCCGCGCCGGAGTCGTCGGTGAACGTGCTGTCCGAGACGGTGATGTCCGAGGCGCCCAGGCCGACGCCGGAGGCATGGGCGTCGGCGTCGTTGCCGATGCCCAGGCCCACCTGGCCGAGGTGGGCGAAGGAGTCGCCGGAGAAGGTGATGGAGGCGGCCGCCGAGACCTGCACCGCCGCCGGCACCTGGTTCCAGTTGTTGCGGGCGGCCTCGAACAGCGGGCATCCCGACTGGCACGAGGTCATGAAGTCCGAGGGCTGGGTGAAGGGGCGCGACAGGAACGCCCCGCTCTGCTGGTCGGCGTAGCCGACGGAGGTGCCGGGCTGCAGCCAGGTGGTGTGGCTGAAGGCGATGCCCTGGAAGGCGATGTCGTGCACGGGGCTGGGGTAGCTGCCGCTGATCTGCAGCAGGGACGTCAGGCGGGGCAGTTCGATGTCGTGGGCGGCGGCCGACCAGCCCGCAGGGGCCTTGTAGTACAGCCGGCCCGCCTGCGGGTCCAGGAACCACTGTCCGGCGGACTTGAGGAACGCGTACGAGTTCTCCAACTGCAGCGCCCCGCCGGCGAAGGGCTTGGCCAGGGTGTCGTAGCCCCAGTTGTTGTTGTTCCACGCGGGTTGCTGCATGGTGACCGTCGTCCCGCTGATGGACTGCACCGGCGCGTAGCGGTCGGTGAAGGAGTTCTGGCTCTCCAGCTCGATCCTGCTCTGCTGGGGCAGCGTGGCCAGGTAGTTCAGTGCCGGATTGACGATGGTCATCCCGCCGGCGGTGATGTTCACGTCCGAGCGCGAGACCGGGATCGCCGCCCGCGGCGCCAGCATCCCGTCGACGTACAGCTGCCGCGAGTCGGTGCCGGACGGCACCGGCGCCGCGTAGATGTCGTTCGCGGGGTCCGTCAGGGTCCAGCCCGTCACCTGCTGCCCGCCCGACAGCACCGGGGTCGCGCCCGGGGCGGCCTGCCAGAGCACCCGGTGGCCGTTGCCGCCCGAGTCCGCGGCGCCGAGCGTGAGCGGAGCGGTCAACCGGTAGGTCCCGCCGGCCAGTTGGACCACGATGTCGCCGGTCATGCCCGCGTTGACGGCTTCCACGGCGGTCTTCGCCTGGGTCAGGGAGCAGGGGGCCGAGGCCGAGCACGTGCTCCCGCTACCGGTCGGCGCGACGTACAGGGTGGTCGTCGTCGCCGCGTGCGAGGCCGCGGCGGGCGCGGCCACGACGGCGCCGGCGGCCAGGGCCGCGACGGCGAGGGCCGCTCTCGTGCGGCCGGGCGCCGGGAGTGCGCGTCGGGTGGGCTTCATGGGGTTGCTGTCTCCTCGCGTGGGTGGTGGGCCGGGGTGGAGGTGTACGGGAACGGGCGCCGACGGTCAGCTCAACTGCGGGCCCACTTCTGGTTGCTGGCACCCGTGCACTGCCACAGCTGGAGCAGGGTCCCGTTGGCGGTGCCGTAGGCGCTGACGTCCAGGCACAGGCCGGACTGCACGCTCGTGACGGTGCCGTCGGCGTTGAGGTTCCACTGCTGGTTGGACTGGCCGTTGCAGTCCCAGATGATCGCCTTGGTGCCGTTCGCCGTGCCCCGGGCCTCGGCATCCAGGCACTTGCCGCCGTAGACCCGCAACTCCTTGGCGCCGGTCGGCGTCCACTGCTGGTTCGTGCCGCCGCTGCAGTCCCAGAGCTGCGTCTGGATGCCGTTGGCCTGGCTGGAGTTCGGGACGTCCAGGCAGCGGTTGGCGCTGGTGCTGCGCAGCGGACCGGCCGGGCCACCGCCGGTGCCGGAACTGCCGTAGCCGGCGGCGGTGATGCTCGTCTGCACCGCGTTCTCGGTGGCGTCCGGGGGGAAGCCCGCGGTGATGGCGCCCTCGAAGAACTCGCCCTGGCCGGAGACGCTGTTGTCGCCCCCGGTCCCGAGCAGCAGGGAGCTGTCGGTCTTCATCGGCGAGTAGCCGTTGGGCAGGGCGCCGGAGTAGGGGGTGGTGAGCCCGCCGCTCGCGGCGTTCCCGTACTTCAGCGTGAAGTTGCTGGTCCCGTTGTTCTTCTCCATGGCGCTGACGAAGGGGTAGTGGACGCCCTGGTTGCCGGGATCCTTGTTGGAGCCGGTGTTGGTGTGGAACATCCCGTTCTCCAGGTCGGCCTCGACCCAGGGGCCGGTGCCGGTGCAGCCCTTGAACCAGCAGGCGTTGCCCCAGTAGATGGCGTTCATCGTGGCGTCGCCGGTGTCGGTGTGGCTGTTCTCGCCGCTGCCGTAGTCGAAGCAGCACCACTGGTTGGTGAAGTCGGAGGAGGTCACCATGTAGATGCCCTCGGGCTGGGAGCCGGTGGGCGCCCCGCTGGCGTGGTCGATCCGGTACCCCACGCCCTGGGTGACCTTGACGCCGAAGACCTGGTGCCCGCCCGCCGTGACGGGCAGGGCCGAGGCGTCGGCGCCGACGTCGTAACCGTTCGGGCCGGGGCCCTTCCAGTAGCCGCCCCACGAGATGGCCAGGTCGTTGTGGTGGCTGGTCTGGTCGTAGATCTTGGTGATGGTGCAGGAGGTGCCGGCGCAGAAGGAGGTCTGGGCCGACGCATCGGCGTAGCCGCCGGCGGCGAGCAGGCCCACGTCGTGGGACGCGTGGTCGGACGCGCGCTGGACCTGGTACAGCGGGCCGTCGTAGCCCGCGAACAGCGCCCTGGTGGTGGCGTGGGCCGCGATGCAGGGCGCGCCGCCGGCCGCGTAGAGGTCGCAGGGCAGCGCCGCCGCCGGGGCCGCTGCTGCGGCGGGGCGGGCTGCGACGGGGACCGTCCCCGCGGCGGGACCGCTCGCGGCGGCCGGGCCGCCGAGCACGGCCATCGTCACCGCGAGGACCAGCAGCAGCACGGCGCCCGGCCGGGCCAGCCGCAACGGGCGCAACGGGCGTAAGAGGTGGGAGCGGGTGGTCGTGCGGTGGTGCATCGGAGCCTCCTGCGGGTGGGACACGAGGACGCGAGGACACGGGGACACGGGGGAGGAACAGTGACCGCGGATCAGCGGCGGGACGTGCCGCGCGCCACCGTGGTCCGCGATGAGTACGACACATTCCGGCCACGGTGGATCGGGGCCCGGGTGCGGATTCAGCCGACGGAGCGCTCGTTCGACCAGCTCGGTGCCGTTCCTGGGGTCACAGGACGGCCCCGGCAGGGGAGTTGTGGCAGCTCATTCATGTGAGCGCTCACAATCGAGAGGGAGGATCGCCGGCGGGCACCGCTTGCCGCTGGGGAACTGCGGTGAGCCGAAATGAGACTGACACATGTTTCAGTCGCATGACAAGACATGTGAAGCACATGCCCGATGCCGGCCGGTCCCAGGATCGCGGACCGGCCGGCGCATGGCGCGTCGGACGCCGGGTCAGGGGAAGGCGACCACGTTGCTGGGCACGGTGCTGCCGGTGGGCGTGCTCGCCCCTGTGTCGTTGATGACATGGGTGATCGTGCCCTTGCCGCCGAGGGAGACGGTGAACACGTCGTGGAACCTCACGCCCGGGACCGCCGGTACCTCGAACGCGTGGTAGCTGTTCACCGACGGGTCGACGTTGAAGTAGCAGTAGCTGCCCAGGCCCCACGCCTCGTGCGAGATGACGTTGTCGCCCACCTTGTAGGCGGCGTAGCCGTTGACCCCGGTCGGGCCCGTCCAGGCGGCCTGGTTCGGCACGTCGTACGGCATCTCGTTCTGGAAGAAGATCGTCTTGCCGTTCTGGCCGTTCCAGGTGACGTCGTACTTCTGGTAGTGCTCGACGAACAGGCCCGTCGCCTCGACGTTGTCGCCGTTGACGATCAGGCCGTTGTCGGCCGTGTTGACGTCCCAGCCGACCGTGCCCGCGTTGCCGTGGTCGGCCCGCCAGGCCCAGATGTCGTCGATGATCGCGTCGTTGCTGTTCACGACCAGGCTCGCGGTCGCCCGGCCCGCGATCTCGCCACCGATCCGGAAGAACACGTCCTGGATGGTGGTCGGGTCGCCCGCGTGACTCGCGCCCGTCCTCGGGGCCCCGACCGTCAGCAGCGCGGCCGAGTCGATGGTGCCGGCATCGAACAGCAGGCCCTTGAGCCGGACGCCGTCGACGTCCGCCACCTGCATCGCGTCGACCCCGTTGTCCGGCACGAACGTCGGGTAGCCGATGCCCAGGACCACCGTGTCGGCCTTGGTGACGTTGAGCGTCCGGTCGAGGTGGTAGACCCCCGGGGTGACGAACAGGTTGCACCCCTGGGCCAGCGCCGCGTTGATGGTCGAGGCGGTGTCGCCGGCCTTGACGACGTAGAACCCGTTCATCGGCAGCGAACTGCCCGCGGTGCTGCCGCCCGCCCAGCTGGGGCCCGAGGCGTCGGTGCGCAGAGAAGGCAGGAACACCCGGTACCGGCCGGCGCCGTCGACATAGAGGTAGGGCACGTCACGCGAGACGGGGGTGATGCCCAGCGTGGTCTCCGGGGGGTTCGGGAAGGTGTTCGCCGGAGCACCGCCGGTGCCGGAGAAGACCATGTTCCACACACCGCCGCTCCAACTGCCCAGGCTGCTGTCCCGGGTGTACCACTGCTGCTGCGAGGAGGAGGACGCCTGACCCGCCACCTTGCTGTCGGCGACGTAACCACCGCTCGCCCAGCCGTAGCTGGCCGGGTAGAGCTGCAGGTCGCCGTGGACGTCGACGCGCCGCAACGGCGCCGCCTGCGCCACGGCCCAGCGGTTGCCGCCGGCCGGGTTGATGGCCAGGTTCTCCGCCGAGCGCCAGAAGTTCTGCGTCGCGTTGCCCGCGTCCGAGGCGTTGAACGCGTCGACCGTGACATGGCCGTTGATGGTCACGTCGTCCGGATTCAGCCCCAGACCCGCGACCGAGGTGTAGAACCCGACGTTGTCCTCCACGCTGTACACGCCGGGCTTGAACAGGTCGGCCACCCGGTTCTCGGAGAACTGCGCGGTGTTGGTGTCCTTCATCCGGGCGAACTGCGCGTCGAGCTCCGCCTGGATGGCGGCGCCGGACATGCCCGGGTCGAAGACGTGCACGTTCGGGCCCAGGTCCGGGGTGTCGGACTGGGCCGGGCACCCGGTCGTCGAGCCGCCTCCACCACCCTGGGTGTAGGTGAAGTGCGGGGTGTCGTACTGCGGGCCGCTCTTCTCGTAGGTGAACCAGTACTCGACCGGAGTGCCGGCGGAGAGCGGGCCGACGGTCCGGGTCCAGGTGCCGGCCTCGTTCGCCATCCGGAAGTTCTGCTGGCCGGCACCGTTGACCAGGTAGTGGACGTCGACGTACCGGGCCGGCGTCGTCGGCGTGAACGCGATCCGTACCTGCGTGGCGCCGAGCGGCGTGGCGCTCTGGGTGTAGTCGCCGGACGCTGCGGCCGCGGACGTGAGGCCGAACAGCCCGGCGAACGCCAGGGCGAGGACGGCGAACAGCGCCACGACGCGCGACGGCCCGCGGCCTGGCCTCGGGCTCGGGCTCGGGGCGGGGGTCGGGAGGACTATGCGATGCATGCGGTGGGGGTTCCTCTCGTCTGTGTTCGCGAAATGAACACCGGAGCATGACCCGCGGCCACCGCGGGGCAAGCGCCTTCGAGCCGGTCCACAAGGACCGTCGTCCAACAGCCGATCGGGAGTGAGCATGTCAGAAGGGGAGTCTCATGGCGGCCTGAACCATCGTCAAGAGGCGGCACACCGTTCATCTTCTGAACAAGCCACGCGGCCACCGCCGGACACCCCTTCAGAGACCGACGCCCGGCCGACGCGGGCGGAGTCGCCGGGGTGTCCGGAGCGCCTCGACTCAGCCCGGTGCGTCCATCAGCGCGGTGACAAGGTCCGCCGGGCCCCAGGAGGTGGCCGCCCAGTCGACGACGCCGGTGATCCGGGCCCCGGCCGGGCCGGAGGGCTGAGCGTCGAACAGCACGGTGCCGGGCTGGAAGTCCCGGTGCAGGAAGCGCCCTTCACGGGGCGGTACCGGTCCGCGGAGCACGTCGATCGCCGCGGCCCATGCCGCCGCGTCGGCGCCCTCGGGAGTCACGACGGTGTCGGTGGTCGTCAGCGTCACGTACGTCGGGGGCCGCTCGGCGGGGCGCAGGGCGTGGATGGTCACGAGTCGGCGGGCCAACAGGGGAAGGCGCGCCTCCAGTCCTTCGTCGTCGAGGACCGTCCGGCCCGCCAGATGCGTCATGAGGAGCGACGGGTGCTCGCAGTGTGTGGCGGTCGGGTCCCGGGCGACCAGTTCGGGAGCCGGCACGTCGGTCCCCGCGAGCAGGGTCAGGGCGCCGGCCTCCCGATTCAGCCAGTCCTCGGCATCCGCCACGCCGGGGAAGGTCCGCAGCACCAGGTCATGAGTGCCGCCGTCGCGCGTGCGGATGGTCAGCCTCCGCATCTCGGCGGTGCTGCCGCCGTGCAGCGCGCGGGTTCGGACGATCCGTTCGCCGGCCGCCAGCTGCCGGCGCACCCAGGCCAGTGTCAACGGTCGGATGGTCGCAGCCTCATCGAGGTCCGTCATCGGGCCACCTCGTCACCCGGGTGACGGCACGCGCGAATGCATTCGTCCCACCGGCTCCGGTTTCGACATGTGGGGGCAACCGCGTCCCGGCGGCAACCGTCCGCCGGGACGGGGAGTGGCGAAGCCGGTGGGGTTCGGCGCAGGGTGTCAGGCGCGGGCGTCGATCTTGCCCTGGAGGGCGGCGAGCAGGTCCTTGAGGATGCCGACGGTGACCTCGTCGGTCAGCTCGCCCTGCTCGTCGAAGCGCTCGTGCGAGCGGAAGGCGACCAGCTCGGGCTTGACCACGACGTCGCTGTCGGTCCAGACGAAGACCTGGCGCAGCGCCAGCTGGGCGCGGACGGAGCCGAAGTTGGTGGGGGCGGCGCCCATGATCGCGGTGGGCTTGCGGTGCAGCGGCAGGCTCTCGGTCTTGGTCCAGTCGGTGCTCAGCCAGTCCAGGGCGTTCTTCAGGACGCCGGGGACGGAGTAGTTGAACTCCGGGGTGGCGATGAGCAGTCCGTCGGCCTCGGTGACCTTGCGGCGCAGCTCCTCGACGACGGCCGGGCGCTTGCCGGGGTGGTCGAGGTCGTAGTCGTACGGCGGGATCTCGCGCAGGCCGTCGTAGATCTCGATCTCCATGCCGGCCGGGTTGAGCTTCCGGGCGGCGCGCAGCAGCGCGGTGTTGTGCGAGTCGGCGCGAAGCGAGCCGGAGATGGCGAAGACCTTGGACGCGCTCATGACGGTGCTCCTTGCAATGTGGGTCTGGGTCTGGGTCTGGGTGCGGGTGGGGGCCGGCCAGGTGTGGTTCGGGTGCTGGGGCCGGCTGCCGTTCCGATGCCGAGAAACCTAAACCGTTCAGTTCAATGCGTCAACCAGACGGTTCAGTCTTGACTCTGAACTGAATCGTATAGTTCAGTTCTCGGCATGACGACGACTCAGCTCGCCGCGGCCCAGGCCGCCCCCGTCCGCACGACCACCACCGTCATCGATCCCGTCCACACCTTCGAGGGCGCGGGCTTCCCCGTCCGCCGCCCGTTCCCGGTGGCCGAGCTCCCGATGCTCGACCCGTTCCTGATGGTCGACCAGACCGGTCCGCTGCTGCTCGCCCCCGGCGAGGCCAAGGGCGCCCCCGCCCACCCGCACCGCGGTTTCGAGGCGGTCTCCTACCTCATCGAGGGCTCGATGGACTGGGCCGACTCGACCGGCCGGCGCGGCACCAGCGTCGCCGGCGAGGTCGAGTGGCTCACCGCCGGTGCCGGCATCGTCCACTCCAACGAGCCGACCGCCGAACTGCTCGCCCACGGCGGCCGCCAGCACATGCTCCAGATCTGGGTGAACCTGCCCGCCCGGCTGAAGGACCTCCCGGCCCGCAGCCAGAACCAGGGGCCCGACACCATCCCGGTGGTGCACACCGAGGACGGCAGCCGGGTCAAGGTGATCGCGGGCCGCAGCCACGGTGTGGCCGGACCCTTCGAGACGCACCTGCCGGTGCTGCTCGCGCACGCCGTGCTGCCCGCCGGTGGGCAGGTCGATTTCACGGTGCCGATCGGCCACAACGCCGCCGTCTACGTGCTCTCCGGCGCCGTCGAACTGCCCGACGCGCCGCTGGCGGACGGCCGGCTCGCGGTGTTGGCGCACGACGGCGAGCGGATCGCCGTCGCCGCGCCGGACGGCCCGGCCGAGGTGCTGGTCCTGGCCGGCGAACCGATCGGTGAGCCGGTCGCTCGCGGCGGCCCGTTCGTGATGAACACCGCGGCCGAGCTCCGGCAGGCCCAACTCGACTTCTCGAACGGGAAGTTCGGGAGGATCCCGGAATGAACCCGGGAGTGCTGAACACGGCGGCCGGGGCGGGCGCGCTCCCGGCGGAGCCGCCGACGGGCAGCGCCGGCCGGGGCGTACGGGGGTCGCTCCGGACTGGCCTGCTGCTCGCGGCGGTCGCCGCCCCGGGGGCCGCCGGACTCTCCAGCCCGAGTCTCGTCCTGCCCGCCGTCGCGCGGGAACTGCATACCGGCCCCGGCTCAGCCGCCTGGCTGATGAGCGGCTACGGGCTCGGCATGATGCTCGGCACCCCGCTGCTCACCGGTACCGCCGGGCGGCGCGGCCCCCGGCCGCTGCTGCTCGCCTCTGCCGGGGCGCTGCTGCTCGGCGTGCTGGTCACGCTCGGCGCCGGGGCGGCCCTCGGTCCGCTGGTCGCCGGGCGCGCCCTGCAGGCGGTCGGTGCGGCCGGGTTCAACGTGGCCGCCTTCCAGTTGGCCGCGCGCCAACCGGACGGACGCGCCTCCGGGGTCGTCGCGATCGGCAGCGCGGCGGGCGGCACCGCCGGGCTGTTCATCGGAGCGGCGGTGGCGGCCGGGCTGGGCTGGCGGGCCTGCCTGGTGCTGCCGGTGCTGACCCTGGCAGTGCTGCCGGCCGCACTGCGCGGGTGCGCCGAGCCGGACGCGGGCGCGGTGGCCGGGACCGGGACGGCGACGGTGGCCGGGACCGGTCCGGAGCCGGCGCGGGGCGCGGGTGCGGCGAGCCGCTCGCTCCTCGGCCTGGACGCCCTGGCGGTGCCGCGCTTCCGGGCCGTCGCGCTGGTGATGCTGATCCTGGCGACCGTCAACTTCGGCCTGGTCTACGGCGCACCGCGGCGGGTCGCCGCGCTGACCGGCTGGAGCGCCGTCCAGACCGGTGCGGTCGGCTCGCTCGCCACCCTGACCGGTGCGCTGCTCTCCTGGTCGCTGGTGCGTGCCGCGCCCCGACTGGGCCTGCGGCGGACCACCGGCCTGCTGCTCGGTGTCTCGTTCGCCGCGCTCCTGCTCGCGGCGGTCGGCCCCTGGGCGCCGTTGGTGCTGCTGGGCGCCGGGGCCAGCGCCTGCGTCAACGCGGGCGGCCAGGGCGTCCTGACCGGTGCCGCCGCCGAGGCCGTGGCGCCGCGGCGGCGGCCGGAGGCGATCGGGCTGTTCAACCTGGTGTTCCTGCTCGGCGCGGCGCTCGGCCCGCAGCTCGCGGCGTTCGGCGCGCGGATCGCCGGGGCGGGCCCGTAGTCCGCCTCGCCGGCGCACCGGTCGGGGCGCCTGCCGGGCGCGCCGATCTGACGCGCGGTCGGGGGCGCCGCCGGTCCGGAGGCCGGGCCTGCCGACCGAACCGTTCAGTTTCCTATACTGGCCCGTACCGTCTCCCTCCGAGCGCCCAGCACCCCCGAGGAGAACCTCCTGATGGCCGCCGACAGCCCCCAGCCGATCGACGAGTTCGGCATCCCGATCATCCCGAGCCCGGTCGACGCCGCCCAGCGGCGTCGACAGGCGATCATCGACGCGGCCCTGGTCGAGTTCCTGAAGGAGGGTTACTCCGCCGCCTCGATGGACGCCATCACGGCGCGCTCCGGTGTCTCCAAGGCGACCATCTACAAGCACTTCGGGAACAAGGAACGGCTCTTCCTCGCGGTGATCGGCGGCATACTGCCCACCACCTACGAGGACCTCAAACCGTGGAACTCCACCATCGCCGAGGCCGACGACCTGCGCTCCGCGCTGATCACGCTCACCCTCGACTGGACCCGCATCCTGCTGCGCCCCGACATCATGTCGCTGCGCCGGCTGGTGATCGGCGAGATCGACCGCTTCCCCCAGTTGGGCCAGCTCTGGTACCGGGTCAGCTACGACATGAACAACGGCCCGCTGATCGAGGCCTTCGCCGAACTGGACCGCCGCGGCGTCCTCGCCGTGGAGGACCCGGCGCTGGCCGTGCAGCAGTTGGTCGCCTGCACGGTGGGCGTGCCGCAGCTGGTGCGGACGTTCCGCCCGGAGGCGGAGCTGGACGAGGCCGAGATGCACCGGATGATCAGCTCCGGGGTCGACCTGTTCCTGGCGCGGTATGCACGGGAGCAGTGACGACGGAGGTCGTGTCCACGGCGGCCGTGGCCACGGCGACGGCGGGTTCGGCGTCCGGCCGGCGACGGCGGCGCCGCAATCCGGCCACTGCCATCAGCGCCGCCGTCCACGCGCCGGTGCAGAGCACCTGGCTGCGGCTGCCCGGGTCCACCAGCATGAACACCAGCACCCCGGCCATCGCCGCCAGCGCCAGGTAACCCAGGTACGGGAAGCCCCGCAGCGGGGTCGCCTGCCGCGGCGTGTGCTCCCGCTCCGGCCCGTGATCCTGGTCCGGTCCGTGCTGGTCCGGCCCGTCCGTGCGCTGCCGCCGGCCGTGCAGCCGCAGGTGGGAGGCGGCGATCAGGATCCAGACCACCAGGATCGCCGTCCCGATCGAGTTCAGCAGGAACGGGAAGACGGTCCGCGGCCACAACAGGCTGAGCACCACCGACGCGAAGCCGAACGCGGCCGAGGCGAGCACGGCGCGGCCGGTCCCGGCCGGGGCGTTGGCCACGTCGCCAGCGCCGTTCACGCCGGTCGAGCCGTCGCCGCCACGGAGGGCCGACCGGCCGCGGCGGGTCAGCAGCCGTGGGGCGTCGCCGCGGGCGGCGAGGGCGCGCAGCATCCGCGAGGAGCCGTAGATGTTGGCGTTCATCGCGGACAGCAGGGCCACCAGCACCACGGCGTTCATCAGCTGCTCCGCGCCCGGCACCCCGATCCGACCGATGGCCGCCGCGTACGGGCCGCCGGCGACCGCGGGGTCGTCCCACGGCACCACGGCGACGATCACCGCCATCGAGCCGATGTAGAACAGCGCCACCCGCCACAGCACCGTGCGCACCGCCCGGCGCACCGCGGCCACCGGGTCCTCGCACTCGGCGGCGGCGATCGTCACCGTCTCCAGCCCGCCGTACGCGAACACCGCCGCGATGGTGCCCACCGCGACCCCGTGCCAGCCGTGCGGCAGCAGGCCGCCGTGCGTGGTCAGGTTCGCCGCGGTCGGCGTCCGGCCGGTGAGCACGGCGGCGGCGCCGAGCAGGATGAACGCGCAGATCGAGGCCGCCTTCACCCCGGCGAACCAGAACTCCAGCTCGCCGAAGTGCCGCACACCCGCCAGGTTCGTCCCGGTGAACAGCGCCATGAACGCCGCCACCCACACCCAGGCCGGCACCTGCGGCAGCCAACCCGCCACGATCCGGGAGGCGCCGATCGCCTCCGCGGCCACGCTCACCACCAGCAGCGCCCAGTACATCCAGCCGGCCAGCAGCCCGGCCCACGGCCCCCAGGCGCGGGTGGCGTGCGCGGCGAACGACCCGGAGCCGGGGTGGGCGGCGGACATCTCGCCGAGCATCCGCATGACCAGCACCGTGAGCACCCCGGCCACCAGGTACGACAGCACGATCCCGGGCCCCGCCGCGGCGATCCCGACGCCGGAGCCGACGAACAGCCCGGCTCCGATCGCACCGCCCAGCGCGATCATGGCGATGTGGCGCTGTCTCAGCCCACGATTGACCGACCGGTCCTCAGACATCACGGCTCCCCCCGTTGTGATCCAACCGGGGGAGATCTTGGCCCGACCGCCCGTCATGATCAAGTCCTCGGGCCGGTCCGACCGCAGGGTGGACACCCGTTGACCGGAATCCGGGACGGCCGTCGGCCGGGCCGACGGGGTGGAACCCCGTCCGGCGCCAAGCGGCCGCGCGACCTCGTCGACGCCACCCGCGAGCCTCAAGCGGCCGACCCGGTCGTGCCGGAGGTCAACCGCCAGAGCCCGGCCAGCTCGTAGTAGACGCCGTTGACCACCTGTAGGAGCACCAGGGTGACCGGCCACAGCAGCGCGCCGAGGCCGGGCACCACGTCCACCGGCAGGGTGTACGCCATCACGATCCGCGCGGCGGCGTCGAGCAGCATCGCCACGCCCCAGATCGCGGTCGAGACCCGCCAGATCCGCCGGAAGGCCGGCTCGCGCTCCCACAGCACGTCCCAGGAGGTGCCGTCGGAGCGGAACCGGCCTTCCAGCAGCGGCCGGCCGCCGTGGAAGAGCAGCGGGCGCCTGGCCCTGATCGAGACCAGGAACCAGAGCCCGGCCACCCCGGTCAGCCACCCGTCCTTGGCCAGCAGGAAGCGGGGGCTGCCGCTGACCAGCGCGGCCGCGACGCCGAGCAGCATGGTCCCGGCGACGAATCCCGCCATGCCCTCCAGGCTGCGGGTGCGCAGCCACCGCACCGCTGTGGTGAGCGCCGGCAGGACGGCGCCGGCCAGCAGCGCGACGAAGACGCTGACCCCGGCGGCGCGCAGCCCGTAGTACACCCCGATCGGGACCAGGACGTCCCAGGCGACGCCGAGCAGCAGGCGCCGGCCGCTGGGCCGCGGCGGCGGCGCGGGGGCGTCGCCGCCGGCACTTCGCGTGGTGGTCACGGCATCCTCCGGGGCACGGGAAGGCCAGCGTAGTGCCGGGTCCGCGCGCCTGCCCGCTCCGCCAACTCGCTTTCGGCTGCGTGCCGTTGCCTCCGCCGCCAAGGCGGCTGGTGCTGCCACGGGGACGGACGGGTCAGCGCGGGCGGTACCGCCGGTAGCGGACGTACAGCACGATGCAGGTGATCGCGCCGACCGCGCACACCGGCAGGCTCAGCCCGACCGCCATGATCACGCCGTTGCCGACGCCCTGCACGGTGTGCTCACTGACCATGCCGTTCGCGTCGGTGGTCCTGCGGGTGGTGTCCGCGTGGCTCGCGAGGTAGGCGACCATCGAGACGCCCACCACCAGGAACGCCGCCGCCCCGGCCAGGAACCAGCCGCCCGCCCGCTCCTGCCACTCGTCCCCTTCCAGCCGCCGCGCGCGGGGACTGTGCTCCACCACCGCACGGCCCAGGCCGGAGGCCCCGGCGGCGTGCCCGTCGATGTGCAGGCGCGCGCCGCCGTCGAGGGCGAGGCGGCAGCGGTAGTCGTTGCCCAGCCGGCGGGCGAGGCCGTGGATCCTCGTGCTGCCGGGGATGGTGATCGACACGACCTGGCTCCACTCCCAGCCCACCGCGCCGCGCCGCGAGCCGTGGACGAGCCCGCGCTCGCGGACCTCGAAGTACTCTCCGGACCCGCCCCGCACCGCGCGCCACGCCTGGGTCACGGCGATGTACAGCGCACCCAGGGACAGGCCGATCACCAGGCCGATCGTCCGGCCGCCGCCCGAGCGGCCGTCGTCCGCGCTGAGCAACGCCCACAGCCCGAGCCAGCCGGTGGGCACGGCCAGCACCAGCGCCCACACGGCGTTCCGCCACCGCGCCCCGGTGTCCACCCGGTGCCTGCTGAGCACGGCACCGAACAGGTCAGTCATCTCCGCCTCGCTGATCATCCGCACAGTGAAGCACCAACACCACGTCCGCTCAAGGGCGTTCGGCCGCCCCCGCCCCCGCCGCTGTGGTGCGGGCGGGGCGACGCTAGCCGTTGGAGCGGAAGATGGGCCAGCCGACCTCGGTGACCCAGTCCTGCTCACTCGCCACGTCGAGGGGGCTGCGCAGGTAGAACTCGCGCAGCGGGCCGTCGACGCCGATCTCGTGGCGTGCGGTGTGGGTGCCCAGGTCGCCGTAGGTGAGATCGATGGTCCGGAGGGGTCCGCGGTGGACCGCGACCGCGAGTTCCGCGCCGGGCACGACCACGGCGTCGATCCGGCCGACCGGGCGGACGTCGCCGTCGACGGGGACGAACACCAGCGCCTCGCCGCGCTCGTCCTGGAGCAGCTCGCTCGCGAACAGACCGCCCATCGGGCCGGTGCGGTGCAGTCCCCGCGCGGTGGTGAAGCCGTGGAGCTCGCCGAGGGCGCCCTGCCACCAGCTCAGCACGTCCTGCCGCTCGACGACCTCGCGGATGCCGATCGCGGGCTGCGCAGGGACCGTGCGGTACTCGATGGTGGACCCGTGCGCCGGGCGGGACAGCAGCTCGCGCAGCGATTCGACGGCGCTCTGCGCCTGCGCGAGCCGGTCCTCCAGCCGTGCGAGGTGCGCGCTGATCAGCTCGTTGCGGGTGCTCACGTCCGGTGCGGCGAGCACGGCCTTCACGTCCGCGACGGGCATGTCCAGGTTGCGCAGCCGTACGATCACCTGCGCGGTCGGCACCTGGTCCAGGGAGTAGTACCGGTAGCCGGTGCCCGGGTCCACGTCGGCCGGGGCGAGCAGCCCGACGTCGTGGTAGTGCCGCAGCGTCTTGATGCTCAGATGGGTCACGCGGGAGAACGCGCTGTGCATGGCACCAGTGTCAACCCTCCCCCTGCCGGAGGGTCCAGCAGAAGATCCGCGTTTGACTCTCCCGTGGCGGTAGCGCCCAGCGTGTCCAGTGAGCACCCACTGAGCACCCCACCGGTAAGGAATCCCGCAATGAACACCACCGAACCCACCGCCCCCACCGCCCCGGCCGACGCCCTGCCCGAGGTCGTCGCCACCTTCATCGCGGCGGTCAACGCCTTCGACCTGGACGCCGTCATGGCGACCTTCTGCGACGACGCCCTGGTCAACGACGCGCGCCGGGAATTCGTCGGCACCGCATCGATCCGCGCCTGGGCGCGCCGCGACCTGGTCGACGACAAGGTCACCATGGCCGTGACGGAGGTCGCGCACCACGGCGCCCTGACCATCGTGCGAGCGCGCTACGACGGCGAGTACGACAAGACGAACCTGCCCGACGAGCTGATCCTGACCAGCTACCTCACGGTCGCCGACGGCAGGATCAGCTCCATGATCATCGTGCACAACCAGCCGGCTCCCTACTGACCACTGACCGCGAGGATTCCGATGAGCACACTGGTCACCGCCGAACTCTTCGCCCGGCCCGGACGCGGCGACGACGTCGCGCAGCTGCTGCTGGACGTCCTGGGCGAGAGCCTCCAGCACCAGGGCTGCGAGGAGATCCGCATCCTGCGCGACCAGAACGACGCCGACCACGTCACGGGCCTGACCCAGTGGACCCGGGCGCAGAACTACACCGACTACCTCGCCTGGCGCACCGCACACGGCTTCACCGCCACCTTCGAGGCCATGCTCACCCGCCCCTTGGTGCTCCACTACTACGACGAGATCTACCAGGGCTGGGGCATCGCAGCCCGCTGAGTGCCCCTGCCCTGCACCAAGCCGCCGAGGCCGGTGATCAAGGCGAATGGGCGGCGGAGGCCCGCCGCGCCGAATTCCGGGGGCGATCTACCATGAGAGACGAGGTCTGCTGTGGCCCGTACCTGCCCTCGGTGAAACGGTAGGGAGGCCGGCATGGAGTTCGGGACCGGATCCGGGGGAGGGGGCGGTGGGCGCTACCTGCCGATCGCCCAGCACGGGCTGATCGGTGATCTCCGCACTGCCGCGCTGGTCGGGACGGACGGCACCATCGACTGGTACTGCTGCCCGCGGTTCGACGCGCCCAGCGTGTTCGGGTCCATCCTGGACGCGGAGCGGGGCGGCTCGTTCGAGCTGGCCGCCGAGGTGCCGACCCGGACGCGGCAGTTCTACTTCCCCGACACGAACGTGCTGATCACGCGGTTCTACGCGGCCGACGGCGTCGCGGAGATCCAGGACTTCATGCCGGTCGTCGACGAGTCCCGGGAGGCCTCCCGGCACCGGTTGATCCGGCGGGTGTTCTGCGTGCGGGGGAGCCTGCCGTTCGCGGCGCGGATCGCCCCCCGGTTCCGGTACGGGGCCGAATCGCACACCCTGCGGGTGCGGGCCGACGAGGCGGTCTTCGAGGCACCGTCGATGTCGCTGGCGCTGACCTCGACCGCGCCGCTGGAGGCCGACGGCCCGGACGTCCGGGCGCAGTTCAAGCTGCTGGAGGGCGAGTCCGTGGTGTTCGCCCTGGACCGGATCGGCGAGGACGTGCGTCCGCGCGCCTGTCCGCACGCGGAGGCGGAGGCGCAGTTCGAGGCGACCGTCCGGTTCTGGTGTGACTGGCTGAGCCGCTCGCGCTACCGCGGCCGCTGGCGGGAGATGGTGCACCGCTCGGCGCTGGTGTTGAAGCTGCTCACCTACGCGCCGACCGGCGCGATCGTGGCCGCGCCGACCACCAGCCTGCCGGAGCGGGTCGGTGGTGAACGCAACTGGGACTACCGGTACGTGTGGGTACGCGACGCCGCGTTCTGCGTCTACGCCATGCTCCGCCTGGGCTTCACCTCCGAGGCCGAGGCGTTCATGGGCTTCCTGTCCGAGCGCGGCATCATGCGGGGCGCCGGCCCGACCGGCCCGCTGCAGATCATGTACGGCATCGACGGGCGCAAGGACCTGCCCGAGACCGAACTGGGCCACCTCGAAGGACACTTGGGATCCGCGCCGGTGCGGGTTGGGAACGCCGCCACCCATCAGCTCCAGCTCGACATCTACGGGGCGCTGATCGACTCCGTCTACCTGTACGACAAGTGGGGCAAGCCGATCAGCAGCGACCACTGGGACGAGGTCGGCGCCGTCGTGGACTGGCTCTGCGACCACTGGGACCAGCCGGACGAGGGCGTCTGGGAGACCAGGGGCGGCCGACGGGACTTCGTCTACTCGCGGCTGATGTGCTGGGTGGCGATCGAACGGGCCATCCGGATGGCCAACCGGCGCGGCCTGCCCGCAGACCTCGCCCGCTGGCAGCGGAACCGGGACATGATCTACCGGCAGATCATGCGGGAGGGCTGGTCCGCCGAACGCGGGGCGTTCGTCCAGTCCCTGGGCGCCGACGTCCTCGACGCCTCGGTGCTGATGATGCCGATGGCCAAGTTCATCTCGCCCACGGACCCCAAGTGGCTGGCGACCCTGGACGCGCTCACCCGGGACCTGGTCTCCGACTCCCTGGTCTACCGCTACGACCCGGAGGCCAGCCCGGACGGCCTGCACGGCTCCGAGGGCACCTTCTCGATCTGCTCCTTCTGGTACGTCGAGGCGCTCACCCGGGCCGGCCGCCTGGAGGAGGCCCGGCTGGCCTTCGAGAAGATGCTCACCTACGGCAACCACCTGGGCCTCTACGCCGAGGAGATCGGCCGCACCGGCGAGCAACTCGGCAACTTCCCCCAGGCGTTCACCCACCTCTCGCTGATCAGCGCGGCCTTCAACCTCGACCGCGCCCTCGGCTGAGGGGGCGGTCGAGGTGGGATCCCGGATTCCGTGCGGCGAGAAGGTTGGTGTGCAGGGCCGACGGAACCGGGTAATGTCGTTGTCATGTGATTCCAGACGCCGATTTACGAGTGAGCGCGTGATGGGCTCCTGCTGACGTCCTTCGACGTGGCCGCCCGTCCCCCACCGATGAATCCGTAGATCACTTCACCTCACTTCACCACCGGGAGAACCCACGACCGTGAGCAAGAACATCAACAACCCCGTGGGCATGGGCGGCGGCCAGCGCAAGAGGCTGTCCCGCGCCGAACGGCAGAACAACGGTCCGCACCGCAACCTCGACCGTCAGGGTGCAGCCGACCAGAAGGCGGAGCTGGTGCGCAAGATGCGCGAGAAGGCAGCAACGGCTGAGGGCGCCGAGCAGGCGGGCGGCGACACCGAACAGGGCTGACGCACCGCCGCCGCAGCGCGGCACCGCACGGGGCAGGGCTCGGACCGCGACGCGCGGTCCGAGCCCTGCTGCCGTACCGGGCGCGGCCGGTCCCGCTCAGCTCTCGGCCGACCAGCCGCGCGTGGGTGGGTCAGCCCGCTGCCCCGGCCGGCGGGCGGACGGCGACCGCGTCGATCTCGAGGAGCATCCCCGGCAGGGCGAGCGAGGCGACCCCGCTGAGCGTCTGCGCGGGCAGCCGGTCGCCCCAGGCCCCGGCCAGGGCTTTGCCGAGGACGGCCAGCTTCTCCGCGTCGTGGTCGACGATGTACGAGCCGAGCCGGACCACGTGCTCGAAGCCGAGGCCGACCCCGGCGAGCGCGGTGCGCAGGTTGGCGAGGGCAAGCTCCGTCTGGGCGGCGAAGTCGCCGGGCACGACCTGACCGTCGGCGTCGGAGGCGTACTGGCCGGCGATGAACACCGGTTCGCCGGGCGCGGAGGCGACGTGGCTGTAGCCGAACGGCGTCGGGTCGTGCAGGCCGGGCGGGTTGGTGATGGTGCGGGTGTCGGTCACGGGGTTCCTTCGCTGGTGTCGGGCCGGGCTCGGTGGCGGGCGGTCTACGGCTCGGACCGGGCGGCTTCCTCCCGGGCGTCGCGCCAACTCGGCGACTCCAGGAAGTGGTTGTCGAAGAGGTCCTGCTTGGCGAGCAGTTCCTCGACCGTCGCCTCGCCCGCGCGGATCCGCTCCAGCAGGCGGAAGTAGTCGAAGCGCTCCACCCCGGGGGTGATCACGATCAGCAGGTCCGCCCCGGAGTCCGGCGCCGCCGCGAAGGCGTGCGGCAGATGGGGCGGCACCACCACGAGGTCGCCGCTGCGGGCGGTGACCACCTCGTTCCCGACCAGCACCTGGGCCGAGCCGTCGACGACGAAGAACAGCTCCGAGGAGCCCCCGTGGTAGTGCGGGGTGGCGCCGTCCTTGCCGCGCCCCAGCGTGACGCGCAGGGTGCTCAGGGCGCCGCCGGTGGCGCTGGAGTCCGCCAGCAGCCGCCCCTTGCCGCCGAGCATTCCGACGGTCTCGGCTTCGTCGCCCCTCACCACCACGGCTTCCGGTCCGATCAACGTCATTGGTCTCTCCCCACAGTGAGCACTCCAGTAGTTCCATGGCTGATAGTACTACGTCTAACTATCTCCCATCGAATAACATGTCCCCATGGATCACGTGGACGTCATGCTCGACCAGTGGAGCCGGGAGCGCCCGGACCTCGACCTGGCGGCGGTCGGCACCGTCGGCCGCCTCGGCCGCCTCGCGCTGCTCGCGGGCCGGATCGTCGAAGAGGTGTTCAAGCAACACGGCCTCCAGCGCGGCGAGTTCGACGTTCTCGCCACCCTGCGCCGCTCCGGCTCGCCGTACGAACTGATGCCCTCCGAGCTCGCCGCGCTGCTGCTGATGTCGAGGGCCGGCATGACCAGCCGGATCGACCGGCTGGAATCGGCGGGCCTGGTGGAGCGCCGCACCGACCCGGCGGACCGGCGCAGCGTCCGCATCGCCCTCACCGCGACCGGACGCGCCCTCGTGGACGCCGCCTTCACCGACCACGCGGCCAACGAGACCGCGCTGCTCTCCGCCCTCTCGGGCGAGGAACGGGCCACCCTGGACGAGCTCCTGCGCAAACTGCTCACCGACGTCGAGGGCGCGGGGTAGCGTCGGTCCCATGATCGTATGGCTCAACGGCACCCACGGCGCGGGCAAGACGACGACCAGTGCGCTCGTGCAGCAGCTGATCCCGGATTCACGAGTGTTCGACGCCGAGAAGGTCGGCGAGACACTCATGGACATCACGCCGGGGCTGCCCAGGACGGACAACTTCCAGCACTGGCCGCCGTGGCGGCCGCTCGTGGTCGAGACCGCCCGCCGCGTACTCGACTACACCGGCGGCACTCTGGTGATGCCCATGACCGTCCTGGTCGAGGAGTACTGGCGCGAGATCAGCACGGGCCTCGCCCGATATGAGATCCCGGTGCGGCACTTCGTCCTCCACGCCGACCAGGAGACCCTCCGCGGGCGCATCGCAGGGGACACTGTTGTCGGTCCCAACTCGTGGTTCCGCCTCAAGTACCTTGAGCCCTACGCCGAGGCGGCCCGCACCTGGCTGCACGGTGAGGCCGAGGTCATCGACACCACCCACCTCACGCCCACCCAGGCCGCCCAGCAGATCGCAGAGGCCCTCGGGAGCTGAGGCCCGCCCGCCACGCGGAACAGCCCGGCGGGCTAGGGACGGGTCCGAAGGTCGGCGACCATGGTCAGGGAGTTCGCGCCCTCGCGCGGGTCGTGGACCAGGAAGCCTTCGCGCTCGTAGAGCCGCAGGGCGGGGTTGGCCCGTTCGACGCTCAGCGAGACGCGGTCGACACCGGACTCATGGGCGATCCGCAGCAGGCGCCTGAGCAGTGCGGTGCCGACGCCGCAGCCGCGCTCCGCCGGGTGGACACCGATGCTGAGCTCCGGGACGTCAGGGCCGACGAAGCCGTAGCCGGGCTCGTCCTCGGTGAAGTAGCGCAGCCATGCGGCGCCGACCGGGACCGGGTCGAAACCGTTGGCCTCCCGGGTGGCGACGGCCACCAGGCCCAGGTCGCCGCGTCGGGGCCAGCCGTCCACGTAGCGGGAGTTGCTCGGCTCGGACAGGACCGCCTCGGGCGAGAGGCCGCGGCCGGGTTCCCAGCTGACCGCGGCTACCCAAAGCTCGCGGAGCAGTTCGGCATCGCCGGTGAGCGCGAAGCGGGTGTGGATGTGTCGGGGAGTGCCCGGGGGCTCGATCGCTTGCTCCCGGCCTTCGGGCGCCAGCTGTCGCAGCTCCGCGCCGTGGAACATCCACACCCGGAAGTAGAGGTCGTGCTGGTCCTTCACGAACAGCTGGACGAACTCGGGGCACTGCCACGGGATGCGCTCGATGTGGGCCACCAGCCCGGCGAGATCCGCGTGGTTGAGCGCCCCGGCGTAGACGTCGCACTCCGGGTGCTTGCCGCCGCCCCAGAGCGAGTCGCGGCCGGTGGTCTCCCGGAGCGAGCCGACCCAGCCGGTGGCGCCGGGGTCGCCGCCGCGCTGCGGGGCGGAGGTCTGCAACCACTGGCTCAGTTCCTCGACCGCCGGGACGTCGTCCATTTCGACGGAGATCATGACGTTCGCTACGTGACTCACCCCAGTATTGAACACAATCGATGATCTTCGCGCCAATGGGTTCCTGCACGATCGAGCCGTGCGGGGGAAGTGGCTTGGGGTGGTGGGGGGTCAGTAATCCGAAGCCCTTACGGGCTCACCCCAACGGGGTGAAAATCTGGGTGGGTCCGTCCGGCTGACGTCGTATCCTCTTGGCGCTTTCC
>NZ_JBHVUS010000052.1:0-53449 GCF_042884005.1 Kitasatospora sp. NPDC058162 | reverse complement strand
GCCCCGGCCGGGCCGCCGGCCGCTCAGCCCGCCGTGGCCGAGGCGGCCGAGGCAGCCGAGGCGGGGGCGGCCGGGCCGGACGACCGGCCGCCGCCGCGCGCCGCCGTGCCCGACCACGGGTTCCGGGCGCCGCTGCCCACACCCGCGCAACTCCCCGCCGACACCACCGATCTCGTCGGCCGTACCGCGGTGGTGGGCCGGATGCACGAGGTGCTGACCGCCGCGGGTCGCGGCGCCCCGGCCGTCGTGGCCGTCGCGGGCATGGGCGGCGTCGGCAAGAGCGTGCTGGCCGTCCACGTCGCCCACCGAACCCGCGGCTGCTTCCCCGACGGGCAGTTGCACGCCGATCTGCGCGGCGTCGACCAGGAGCCGGCCGACCCGTCCATCGTGCTGGCCGACTTCCTGCTGGCGCTGGGCACCCCGGCCGAGGCGGTGCCGGACGGGCTGGAGGCGAGGGCCGCCCTGTACCGGTCCTCGCTGGACGGCCGACGGGTCCTGGTCCTGCTCGACAACGCCCGTGACGCCGCACAGTTGCGGCACCTGCTGCCCGGCTCGGCGGGCTGCGCGGTGATCGCCACCAGCCGGACCCGGCTGTTCGGGCTCCCCACCGACGCCGAAGTGGACCTCGACGTCTTCACCCCGGCCGAGGCCCTCGAACTGCTCGGCCGACTGGTCGGCCCGGAGCGGCTGCACCGCGAGCACGACGCGGCCCTCGACCTGGTGGCGACCTGCGGCTTCCTCCCGCTGGCGGTCCGGATCCTGGCCGCCAGGCTGGCGTCCCGGCGGAGTTGGTCGCTGCAGTCGCTCACCCGCAGGCTCGCCGACGAGCAGCGCAGGATCGCCGAGCTGCGGGTCGGCGACCTGGCCGTCGAAGCCGCCTTCGAGCTGGGATACCGCCAGTTGACCCCGGCCCAGGCCAGGGCGTTCCGGCTGGTCGCCCTCGCGGACGGGCCCGATGTGGGGGTGGCCGCCGCCGCCGTGCTGGTGGACGCGGACGGACCGGAGACCGAGGAACTGCTGGAGTCGCTGGTCGACGCGGCCATGCTGCAGAGCCCGACCGCCGGACGCTACCGCTACCACGACCTGCTGTGGGTGTTCGCCCGGCAGCGGGCCCGGTGCGAGCGGCCCGGCGAAGCGGCCGAGGCCCGGACCCGGTGGCTGGACTTCCTGCTGGCCACCGCCTGCACCGCCTTCCAGCGGGCGGTTCCGGGCGACCCGGTCAGCGGGATGCTCGGGCCGGCCCGCTCCGCGGGCGAGCCGCTGGCCGACGTCCGGGCGGCCCGGGCGTGGGCGGTCGCCGAGTGCGAGGGCGTGGTCGCCGCCGCCGAGGAGACCGCCCGCGGCGAGTACGGCGGCCGGGCGGTGAGCGAGGCCACCGACCTGTTGATCGCCCTGACCCCGTTCGGCTGGGAGGTCCGGCACGAGCTGCTGGCCCGCGGCGCCCGGGCCGTGCTCGCGGCGGCCGGCCGGGCGGACGACGCCAGGACGCTGGGCCGGGCACGGTTCCTGAACGGCAACCTCGCCCTCCAGTCCTCCCGGCTCGCCGAGGCCGAGACCCATGCCCGGGAGGCGGCGCGGCTGTGCCGGACCGCGGGGGACACCGCGATCCTCCGCCAGGCGCTCAACGACCTCGGGATGGTCGCGCAGTTCCAGCACCGCTACGACGAGGCGGTGGCCTGCTTCGACGAGGCGATCGCCCTGGCCCACGAGCTCGGCCACCGCTCCGGCGCGACCGCGACCGTCCTGAACGCGGCGCTGGCCCGGGTCCGCAGCGGGCGCGTCGACGAGGCGGTCGAGGCCTGCGGGCGGGTGCTCGCGGAGCCGGACAGCCGGTCCGACCCGGCGTCCGCCGGCTACGCGAGCTATGTGCTCGGCCTGGCCCTGCACCAGCAGGGCCGCCACGACGAGGCCATCGCCCGGTACGGCGAGTGCATCGAGCTGTCCCAGCGGGTGGGCATGCGGGGACGGGAGGCCCGGGCCCGCTACCAGCTCGCCGACACCCTGCGGACGGTCGGCCGGGCCCGGGAGGCGGTCGACCACGCCGACACGGCGCTGCGGCTCTGCCGGGAGACCGGCGCCCGACGGGACGAGGGCCAGGCCCTGCTGGCTCTCTCCCGGGCGCTGGCCGGGGCCGGCCGGTCCGCCGACGCGCGCCTGCGCGGTCAGCAGGCGCTCGACCTGTTCCGCCAGTTGGAGCTGCCGGAGGCGGCGGAGGCGCAGCTGCTGCTCGACGGAACGGGCGGGGCCGCCCGGACGGGCGGCCGACCCGGCGGGAGCGGCGGTCCGCCGTCCGGCGGCGAGGGGTACGGCCTCCGGCCGGGCCGCCACGCCGGCCGGCCGGGGCAGCCGGCGCCGGTCGAACAGGTTCCGGCCGTGGCGGCCGCGGACCGCTACTTGATGCAGGTGTCGCACGAGCCCGTGCTGTTCCACTCGAGCGGGTCCGACCCGGTGTCCTGCGCCGACAAGCCGGCGACCGCCGTCGAACGCCCGTCGGCGGCGGCCGGAGCGGACCACTGGGGGCCGAGGAGCAGCGCGGCGCCGGAGAGCAGGACGGCCACGGTGAGCTGGGTGCGGCGGGAGGAGGTCATGGAACCGACGGGCATCGATAGGAACCTTCCGGTGTACGGGAGTGCTGGCAGGAGGACTGTCGCAGAGTCCGGCTGATCGCCGATCAACGTCCGTTCAACGGACGGCGCGAGGCGGGTCGACGCCGCGGCCGGGCGGGTGCCGGGGACGGCCGGATCGCCCCCTTCCGGCGGCCCGCCGGCCCGGGTCGACGCCGCGGGCCGGGGCCGGTGTTGACCGCGCGTCGATCCCTCCGGAGCCCCCGGCCAGCACAATCGAGCCCACCGGGGGCCCGGCGAGCGGGACTCGCCGGCGCGGACCCCTGGTCCCGCACGCCTGCCGCCCGGCCCCTCGGGCCCCCGGGCCCCTGACCCGGGGAACGTCGGCAGCATCCAGGAAGGACCGCGAGTGAACACCGCACCGCAGCACATCCCGCTCTCCGTCGGGCAGCAGGCCATGTGGGTGGCCTGGAAGCGCGATCCGGCCCAGTGGACGCACATCATCCCCACCCCGTTCCTGGTGCGGGGCCGGGTCGACCCCGAGCGCCTGGCCCGGGCGGTGCGGGCCGTCGGCCGGGCCTGGCCGCAGCTGCGCGGACGGGTCGCCGAGCAGGACGGCCGACCGGTGCTGGACTGGTCCGACGCGCCCGAGATCCCGGTCCGCGAGTCGCGCACCGAGTCGGCCCGCGAGGAGGCGGTGCGCCGCACCTGGCAGTCCCCGTTCGACCTGCGGACCGGGCCGCTGGCCCGGGTCGACCTGCTGCACTGCCCGGACGGGACGGTGCTGCTGCTCGCGGTGCACCACCTGGTCCACGACGGCGCGTCCGTCCTGCTCGTGCTCGACGCGCTGCGCCGGGCCTACGCGGACCCGAGCCCGCTGCCCGAGGCGCCGGTCGCACCGTCGGCGGACTACGCGGCGCGCACCTGGGCGCTGGCCGAGGGACCGGACGGAGCGGCGCACCGGGAGTACTGGCGCCGGGAACTGGGCGGCGGCGCACCGGACTTCCGGCTGCCGGACGGCGTCGACCGGCCGCAGTACACCGCGGTCGCGAGGACGCTCCCGGCGGACCTGACGGCGCGGCTGCGGGAACGCGCGGCCCAGTTGGGCGTCTCCTACACCGCGCTCCTGCTGGGCGGGTACTTCGCGCTGCTGCGGCGCTGTACCGGAGCCGCCGACCTGCTGGCGTTCATCCCGTACCACGGGCGCTCCGACGCCTCGCTGCGGGACAGCGTCGGCTACTTCGTCAACACCCTGCCGGTGCGCTGCCGGGTCGACGACGCGGACTCGTACGCGGAGCTGCTGCCGCGGGTGTACCGCCGGCTGAAGGAGGCGCTGTCGCACGGGGACCTGCCCCTGCCCGCCATCATGCGGGCCGCGGGCCTGACCGGCCCCGAGGCGCAGGCCCGCACCCACCAGACGGTCTTCCAGGTGTGGGACGCCACCACCCGCGACGGGGTGGACGTGCAGCGGGTGCGGCTCACCGGCCCGGACTCGGACGCCGTGCTCGCCCTCCAGCCGATGGAGAGCACCGCCGGGTTCACCCTGGCGGCGATGGTGCGGCAGGACAGCTCCGGGACGAACCTGTGCTGGAAGGACCCGCGGGGGGCGCTCGGCCCGACCCTGGTCTCGGCGATGGTCGGCGACTACGTCCGGATCCTGGAGGACATCGCCGCCGACCCGGGCACCCGGGTGGCCGACACGGTCGTTCGGGCCACCGGGAGCACGCGGGTGGCGGCGGCCGTGGGCGAGGACACCCCCGGCCCGGCCGCGGACCAGGTCGGCGCCGACCCGGAGCTGATGGCGGCGGTCGCCGCCATCTGGGAGGAGGTCCTCGGCTTCGCCGGAATCCGGGCGGAGGACTCCTTCTTCGAGCTGGGCGGTCATTCGCTGCTCGCCGACGCGCTGGTCGCCACGGTCGCCGAGCGGCTCGGGATCGAGGTGTCCCTGAAGATGCTGTTCGAGGCCCCCCGGCTGGGGGAGTTCACGGTCGAGGTGCAGCGCGCGGTGGCCGCGGCCGGGGCGGCGGCGGCACCCCACCGCGAGCAGCGGTCCGAGCCCGCCGCACCCGGCGGCTGGGGCGCCCTGCCGCACCGGATGGGCCTCGGCGTCCGCCGGGGGGACCTCGGCGGTGACGGTGCCGCCGCGGTCAGCGTCATCTGCAAGGTCTTCCGCTTCGCCGGGGCGGTGCTGGACCGGGCCGGGCTGGAGCGGGCGGTGGCGCTGGCGGTCCGGGTCAATCCAGCGCTGCGCAGCGGTTACCGGGCGGACCCGGAGTCCGGGCCCCAGTACCGCGAGGAGGACTGGACGCCGGCGGTCGACGTGGTCGACCTGGGCGGCACCGACTGGGACGGGCTGTGCGCCGAGGCCCGCCGGGTCGCGGACCGGGAGGCGGCCGGCACCGGTCCGGACGGCGGCGGTGACGGCGGTGGGCGGCGCCACCTGCGGGTGGTGGTCGTCCGTCGTACGGAGCCCGGCTTCGCGGTGGTGCTGCGGATCGACCACGCGGTCTGCGACGGACTGTCCTACACCCGCTTCCTCGAGGACGTCGGTGCGGCCTACACGGCCGGGGACGAGGAGGCCTTCCTCCGGGCCCGCAGCAGGCCCTCGCTGGCGGCGGTCGCGGCCGCCGAGCGGCGGGTGCTGGACGGCGACCGCGGCCGGGAACTGCTGGACGCCTGGCGCAAGCGGCTGCCCACCGGGGTCCCGCCGGTCCTGCTGGCCGACGAGTCCCCCTGGCCGACCGGCCCGGTGCCGGCCGCCTCGGTGCCGTTCACGGTCGACGGCGAGGCCTACCGGCGGCACACCGCGGAGGCGCGGCGCTACCGGGTGACCAGCTTCGTCCTGGCGGCCGCCAAGGTGCTGCACGCGATGCGCCCCAGCGTCGTCAACGAGGAACTGGCCTTCTACTGCCCGTTCCCCGGCCGCTACGTGCCGGAGGCCGGGGAGGTGATGGGGAACTTCGTCAACCTGCTGCCGGTCCTGGTGGACACGCCGCGCGAAGGGGGCCTCGGGGCGACCGTGCAGGCCGTCCACGAGGGCGTCCGCTGGACCCTGCTCCATCAGGACGTCCCCTCGGACCGGGTCACCGAGGCGCTGCGCGGCGTCGGCCGGGCCGGTGCCGACCCGGCCGCGCACACCAGGGCGCTCTTCCTGGCCGGCAACCCCCCGGAGGCCTTCACCCTGGACGGCCGGACCGCCGAGGCGGGCCTGCCCGAGCTCGACCGGGCGCTGTTCGACCTGAGCCTGTGGGTCACCGACACCGGCCGCGGGCTGCGCGGCCTGGTCGTCCACCGGCGCGACCTGCTCTCCCGGCCCCAGGTGGAGGAGTGGCTGTCCGCACTGCACGAGCCGGTCGGACCGTCGACGGGGCACTGACCGCCATCGGGCCGAGGAGGCCCGCCCTACGCTGACACCTCGTCGCTTGGAGAGCCAGGATGTTCGTGGAAGAACCCGACCCGCAGCCCGGGGCCCGCACGCCGGCCGGACCGCACGCCGGATCGACCCTGGTCGGGCGTGACGTCCAACTCGACCGGGTGGAGCGGGCCCTGGTCCAGGCCGAGGGGGGCCGCGGGGGCGTGGTGTGCCTGGCCGGGCTGCCGGGAGCGGGGACCTCGGCCGTCCTGGACGCCTCCGCGGACCGCGCCCGGCGGCGGGGGTTCACCGTGCGCGAGGCCGCCGCCGGGCCGCACCAGCAGGACTATCCGTACGGGGTGGCCCGGCAGCTCCTCGGGCACCAGGCGCCCGGCCCGTCCCTCCCGGACGCCCCGGTGACCCCCGCCGTGGAGCGGGCCGCCCTGGAACGGCTGCAGGAGGCGGTGCACCGGCTCGCGCTCGACGCGCCGCTGCTGCTCGCCGTCGACGACGTCACCTGGGCCGATCCGCAGTCGCTGCGCTGGCTGCACTACCTCAGCCGTTGCCCGGCTGACACCCCGGTGGTGCTGCTGGTGACCCGCTGCCCGGCCGAGCGCGGCTGCGCACCGGAGCTGCTCGCCGACCTGCTCGTACGGGCCCGGCAGATCCCCGTCCCGGAGCTGACCGGGCCGGAGGTGGCCGCCCTCGCGGCGGCGAGGGGAGGCGACGGGCCCGCCGGACGCTCCCCGGAGGCGCTGCGGGACGCCGGCGGCAACCCGGCCCTGCTGTGGGTCCTGCTGGACGCGGAGCAGACCGGGTCCCCGCTGCCGCACGACGCCGGCCTCCGGGCGGCGGAGCCGGCCGTCCGCATGGTCGAGCGCCTGCGGCGCCAGTCCCCGGACGCCGCGGAGTACGCCCGCTGCCTGTCCGTCCTGGAGCCGGCCGCACCGCGCCTGGTCGGCGCGGTCGCGGCGGTCTCCGGCGGCGACACGGAGGCGCTGCGGGTCCTCACGGCGATGGGGGTGCTCGCGGCGGACGGGACGCGGTTCCGGCACCCGCTGTTGCGGGACGGCGTGCGCGCGCTGGTCCCCGACGCCGAACGGGCCCGCTGGCACGCGGAGGCGGCCGTGCGGCTCTACCAGCAGTGCGCGCCGCCCGCCGACGTGGCCAGGCAGCTGCTGGCGGGCGCCCCGGTCCGGCTGCCCTGGGTGGCCCCGCTGCTGCGCCGCGCGGCCGCGGACGCGCCGCTGGACGACGGCGCCCTGCCGGTCGCCTGCCTGCGCGGGGCCCTGGAGCAGCCGCTGGACGACGGCGAACGGCCGGAGGTGCTCTGCGAACTGGCGCTGGCGGAGGCCGGGGAGGACCCGGTCAAGGCCCTGGTCCGGCTGGACCGGGCGCTCGACGCCACCACCGTCCGGGCGCACGCCGAGCGGCTGGCCGCCACCGCCGCCCTGATCGTCTACGAGGCCCAGGCCCCCGAGGGCGTCCCGGTCCTGGCCCGCACGGCCCGGACCATGTTCGGGGAGGTCTGCGGAACGCCGTGCGACGATGCCTCGGCCGGGCTCCGGCTGCTGACCCGCGGCGCCGCGCAGGGCGCCGGCGCGGGCGGTGACGCCCTCGGGGAGGGCACCTCGGCGGACCGCGGCGAGCCGCAACCGTCCGCCACCCGGCGGGCGTTGGCGCTGCTGACGGCCGGGGATCCGGCGGCGGCCGCGGGCTGGGCACCGGACTGGGCGCGGCTGGGCCCCGACGCCGCCCGCTGGGAGCACGAGCTGCTGGTCGACGCGTTGCTGTTCACCGGCGACACGAGCGCCGCGCTGGACTGTGCGCGGCAGGCGCTGGAGTACGCGCTGGGCCGGCGCGCCGAGGAGGACGCGGCGGCCGGACACGTGCTGGCGGCCCGGGTCCACCTGGCGCGCGACGAGTCCGACGAGGCCCGTGGGCACGCCCGGACCGCCATGGACGCGGTGCTGGAGTGCCACGGCCTGCGCTCCCGGACGCCGTGGGCGCTGCGGAGCATCGCGCTCTGGACCGAACTGGAGGTCCGCGGCGGCCGGCCCGACGCCGCCCGGACGGTGCTGGAGCGTTTCCGGCTGACCGGAGGGCTCCCGCTGACCGTCGGCGCGCTGACGCTGCGGCTGGCCCGGGGCGGGCTGCTGCTGGCCGAGGACGCGCCGGAGGCGGCCCTGGCCGAACTGCTGGACTGCGGGCGGCGCCTGTCCTCCGTCCACCCGGCGCACCGCCGGGGTCTTCGCTGGCGGGCGCCCGCGGCCCGGGCCCTGCGCGCGCTCGGCCGGGCCGAGGAGGCCGTCGCCTGCGAGCGGGAGGACCCGGACGCGGGGCCCGCGGCGGGGGTGCGGCCCGGCATCGCGGGCCCGGCCCTGTTCGCGGCCCGGGGCCGGCCGGGCGAGGGCCGTGCCCCCGGTCCGGTCGGGCCCGGCTGGGCGCTGACGGCGCACGAGCGCCGGGTGGCGGGGCTGGCGGCGAACGGCCTGTCCAACCGGGAGATCGCCGAGCGGCTGGCGGTGACCCAGCGGACGATCGAGTTCCATCTCACCAACGTCTACCGCAAGTTCGGCATCACCCGGCGCACCCAGCTGCACGCCTGCTTGGGGGACGGCCCGGCCGGTGTCGGCCTCCGGGCGCAGCCACGGGGGTGGACGGGTGTCCCGCGGCCCGTCGCGGCCGGACCGGGACGGGCCGCGGGGTAGCGGGGGCCCGGGGGGTCAGGCGGGCTTGGTGCCGACCGCGAGCACCATCGGGGCGTGCGTCGCCTCGGGGGCCGCCTCGCCCCCGGGCAGCGGCACGGCGGGCGCCCCCAGGGCCAGGGCGTCGGCCAGGACCGGCGTGCGGACCTCGACCTCGGCGAAGCCCGCCCCCGACAGCACGTCCCGGTAGACGTCGAGCGGCCAGTGGTAGTCCTCGATCTCCAAGGTCTCGGCAGAGCCGAAGAGTTGCACCCGGCGGGACTCGCCCTGGGCGTATCGCCGCCCCGGTTCGCCGGTGCGGAAGGTGGCGAAGCGGACCCCGGTGGTCTCCGGGTTGGAGTCCAGGACGGCGTAGCGGGCACCCGGTCGCAGCACCCGGTACACCTCGGCGGTCACCGCCCGGATGGTCTCCAGGTCGCCGATGTTGATGAAGACGAAGCAGGACATGGCGGCGTCCACCGAGCCGTCCGGCAGGAACGACAGGTCGGCGCTGTCGATCCGCCGGTAGCGCACCCGCTCGTGGGTGCGCTGCTCCGCGGCGATGCCCAGCATGTGCGGGGAGATGTCGACGCCGGTGACCCGCAGGGCCGGATGGGCCCGCGCGGCGAGCAGCGACACCCGGCCCGGGCCGCAGCCGTAGTCGAGGAGGTGGCCGGGTTCGGAGGCTTCGAGGCCGAGCGCCCGGAACACCAGGGGGAAGCCGACGGCCTGTTCGGTGAGGTCGTCGTAGGCGTCGAAGTCGGTCGCCAGCTCGGCGTCCGAGGACCAGTTCTGTCCCATGGGGATCCTCTTCTCAGTCGGATGGTGGAACGTCGGATGGTGGAAAGGTGTCGCCGGCCCAGGCCCGTACGGTCGGGTCCGGCGAGGCGCGGAGGGCGGCCAGGACCCGTTCCGGGGTGAACGGGGCGTGGTCGAGTTCGGCGCCGGTGGCGTCGCGCACCGCGTTGGCGATGGCCGGGACGATTCCCATCACCGGCGACTCGCCGAGGCCCTTGGCACCCAGCGGGCCGACGGGGTGCGGCTCCTCGATCAGGTGCACCTCCACGGGGATCCGCCACGGCGGCCGGGGAACCCCCTGGGCCAGCAGCGAGGTCTGCTCGACGGCGCCGTCCGGGGTGAACCGGACGCCTTCGGTCAGCGCCATGCCCACGGCCTGCAGCACGCCGCCGCGGACCTGCTCCCCGGCCTGGGCGCGCTGGAGCACCCGGCCGGTGTCGTGCGCGGAGACGACGCGCAGCACCCGGATGACACCGGTGGCGCAGTCGACCTCCACCTCGGCCGCCTGGGCCCCGGCGACCAGGGCGTTGTCCGGGGCGGCGAAGGCGCCCCCGGCGGCCAGCCCCTCCAGGCCGGCGCGCAGCCGTCCGTCCGGGCCGAGCAGCCCGTCGGGGGACACCTCCCGCGCCCGGCGGAGCAGCTCCGCGGCGGCCTCCGCGACGGCGCCGGCCGTCAGGTACGAACCGCGCGAGGCGAACAGGCCGGCGTCGGCCTGCCCGAGGTCGAGCTCGACGTCCACCAGCTCCGGGGGCACGCCGAGTCGTTCGGCGGCGACCGAGGTGAGCACGGTGTGGATGCCCTGCCCGACGTCGGGACAGGCGGTGAGGACGACCACCCGGCCCCGTTCGATCCGGCAGCCCGCCTCGGCCCGGTCGGTGCCGATGACCCCGGTGAGACCGCTGAGGTTCACCAGTGCGGCGATCCCGGTGCCGCGGCGCAGCCGCCCGCCCGACGCGGGCCCGGGGGCGTCGGCCGGCCCGGAGGGGGGCCGCGGCACCGGGACGGCCCGCAGGCAGGGGGAGAGGCCGAACGAGCGGACCGGCCAGCCGTGCAGGGGGTCGGGATCGCCGGTGCGCAGGGCGTTGCGTTCGCGCAGGGTGACCGGGTCGATGCCCAGCCGCCTGCCGATGACGTCCAGCTGGCTCTCCACCGCGAACAGCACCTGCGGTGCGCCGTAGCCGCGGAACGCCCCGGAGGGCACCCGGTTCAGCGACACGCACACCCCGGTCGCCCGGGTGGCCGGGGCCGGGTACAGGGTCAGTGCGAGCGCGAGTCCGTTGGCGGTGACGCTGGGCGAGTGGCCCGCGTACGGGCCGCCCTCGAACACCGCGTCGATGTGCCGGGCGAGGATGCGGCCGTCGGTGTCGACACCGGTCACCACCCGCACCGTCGCCGCGTGCCGCACGCGGAACGCGGTGGTCATCTCGCGGCGGTCGGTCTCGACGGTCACCGGTCGGCCGCCCGCCGCCCTGCTGCACAGGGCGGCCACCGCGTCCAGCAGGAACTCCTCCTTGCCCCCGAACGACCCGCCGATGGTGACCGGTTCGTAGTGCACGTCCGCCGGGTCCACGCCGAGCAGCCGGGCCAGCAGCGCACGGCTCAGGCCCGGGCACTGGCTGGCCGACCGCACCAGGCAGCGGCCCTCGTCCCAGCGGGCGACGGCGGCGACGGGCTCCAGGAAGTGGTGCGGCCCGGCGTCGATCCGGGACGTGTGCTCGAAGACGTGCGCGCTGCCCGCCAGCGCCCGGTCGAGGTCCGCCTCGTCGCAGCCCATCGCGAAGCGGGCCAACTCGTTGCCGGGGTGGTCGCGGTGCGCCGCGGGGGAGGACGGGTCGAGCGAGGTGGCGGGGTCCAGCACGGCGGGCAGCGGCCGCTCGTGGACGGTCACGGCCGCGGCCCCGGCGCGGGCGGCGGCCCGGGACCGGGCGACCACGACGCCGACCACGTCACCGGGGAACCGGGCCTCCCGGGTGAACACCGAGGTGTCGTCGCGGCTGCCGTGCGGGTTGGTGGAGAACCGGATGCCGGGGTCGTCGTCCGGGGTCAGGACGAGGGCCACGCCGGGAACGGCGAGGGCGGCCGCGGAGTCGAGGACGACCTCGGAGTGCGGCCCGCGGGCCCGTACCAGTCGGGCGAACAGGCCGTCCTGCGGCTGGTCGTCCAGCACGTACCGGGCGAGTCCCGCGGCCCGGTCCCGGGTGTGGCTGTGACGGGTGGTCATGCCGTCACCTCCCGGTGGACCTCGGCGTCGGTGTCAGCGGTGTCGGCGTCGGCGGCGGTGTCGGCGGTGTCGGCGTCGGCGGCGGTGTCGGCGGGGCACACCCCGCGCAGGGCGCGGGCGGCGGCGGCCAGACCGCCGCACCGGCAGAGGTGGCCCGCGAGCAGGTCCCGGATCCCCTCCTCGTCCGCGGGGAGTCCCCCGTGCCGGTCCATCCAGGAGCCGCAGGAGACCAGGACACCGGGGGTGCAGAAGCCGCACTGGACGGCGGCGGCCTCGGCGAGCGCCCCGACCACCGCGCGTCCGGCGGGCCGGTCGGCCAGGGTCGCGGCGGTGTCGACCCGGTCGCCGGCGGCGAGCCGGGCCACCGGCACCAGACAGGCGGGTACCGGCTCGCCGTTCAGGGACACCGTGCAGGCTCCGCAGGTCCCCTCCTCGCAGCCGACCTTGACCGCCTGGTGGCCGCGGTCGCGCAGCCACCAGGCGAGGCTGTCGGTCGGCCGCGATCCGTCCGGCACCGGCCGCGCGGCGCCGTCGACCGTGATGGTGGCGCCGGTCGCGGGGCAGGCCGAGCCGTCGGCACAGGGGGCCGTCGACCACCGGTCGTCGGACCGGCGCGGTCCGGCGAGGGGGGCCGCGGCGCGGTGCGGCCCGGACCGGACCCCGGCCGGCCCGGTGGCCAGCGCCTCGCAGGCCTCGGCCACCAGCAGCCGCATGATCCGGTGGCGGTACCCGGCCGACGCCTCCCCGTCGTCCAGCAGTTCGTCCGGCCCGGGCAGCCGGTCCGGGTCGACCAGGCGCGGGCGGGGCAGCGCCGCTCCGACGCAGACCGTGAACCCGCCGTCCGGGCGCCGGACGGCCGCGACCGAGACCAGGCTGGGCGCGATCGTCTGATGCCCGGTGAAGCGGCGGTAGACGCCGGGAGCGGCCGGCCCCAGGTCCACCGAGAGCACGGCGAACGGGTCGGGCAGGCTCCACAGGTCCAGCGGGGACAGCTCGCGGACCGTACCGTCGGCCGCGTCCAGGACGGAGACCGTCGCGCCGGCCGCGGCCAGGGCGACCGGCAGGTCGGCGCGCGGCGACCGGGCCCCGAGGACACCGCCGACGGTGATCAGCCGCCTGACCCCGGGGTGGCCGGTGGCGGCGACGGCCTGGGCGATCGCCGGACGCCCGGCGCACGGCGCCGCCATCCGGGACAGCCGGACCATCGCGCCGACCCTGCCGTCCACGACGCGGTCCAGCCCGAGCCCGCCCAGGTCCGCGGTGATCCGGCCCCAGGCGTCGGCGAAGGCCGCCGACATCACGCCGGCGCCGCCGCCCAGCGGTACCGCCCCGCTCCGCAGGGCGGCGAGGAGGGCCTCCTGGTCCGCCGGGCGGAGCAGTTCCACCCCGTCACCTCGACTGTCACGCACCGGGCGTCCTCCCGTCCTCACCTGCCGCTGTGGTCGATTACCGGCCCGACGCTCCCAGGCGGCCGCGGGCGCGTCACTGCGGGAACCCGCAGCGGGCCGGGGCTGCGGGTTCCCGCAGTGGCCGGAGCGGCCGCCGTTGCCAGGCTTCGAGCAGCGCACCGCGAAGGAGCCCCCGATGTCAGACCCGTCGCCCGACCGCGACACCCTGCTCACCACCTGGTACGAAGCGACCCCCCGACGGCTCGGGGAGCATCTGCGACTCACCGGGACGCCGTCCTGGCTGGACTCCCCGGCCGTCGGCGCCGGACTCGCCCTCGGCGCCGCCGGCAACACCGGGCGGCCCGGCCCGGGCACCTGGGTGGCCGCCGGCCCCTGCCTCGGGGACTGTTCCGCCGGGCTGACCCTGGAGGCGCTGGCCGTCGTCTACAACCTCTTCGCCACCGCCCGCGCCACCGGGCTGCGGCCGCTGCTGCACCTCGGCACCGCCGAGCTGGAGACGACCGACCCGCAGCTGGCGTCGACCTGGCGGAGTGTGGCCGAGGAGGTGCGGGCCACGGCCGAGCACTGTGCCCGGCTGCTCGGCGTCCCGGAGTACCTGGTCTGCGAGACCGGCGAGCACAGTGCGCACCCGGCGGTCCGGGAGGCCGTCGCCCGCTCCCGCGGCGTGGTCGCGGACGCGCGGCTGAACGGCGTCTACGACCTGTTCGGCACGCCCCGGCCGCCGTCGCAGCGGCACCTCGAGGCCGCGCGCTCGTGCCTGGCCTTCCACACGCCCGACGTGCTGGCACAGGTGTCGGGGGCACCGGTCGAACGGCTGGTGGTGCTCACCGACGTCCAGCAGGCGGCCCTGGTGGCGCTGGCGGCGGAGGTCGACGAGGCGGGGCGGGGGAGCGCCCCGGGCGCGGCCGGGGAGGACGGGCGCCTCACCTGGCTGGTGCAGTGCCCCTTCCCGGCCGTGGACGGCAGCGCCCGGATGTTCCGTGCCGCCCCCGCCCAGAAGCTCCACACCGGCGCGGACCCGGCCGTCCTGGCGTTCGACCTGGCGCGGATGCCCGACACCGTTTTCCGGGTCTGGGCCGCCTTCTGGTCGGCCGTCGACCCGGCGTTCCGCGCCGCGGACCCGGCCGAACTGGCCGACGTCATCGGGCGGTTGACGCCGGACCGGACGGCGGCCCGGCAGCACCGGAGGGCGGTCGCGTGCTGAGGCCGCTGTCCCGGGAGCTGCTGGAGGCGCTGCCCGGCCGACTGGTGCAGACGCGGGTCCTCGCCGGACGGCTGGGCGCGCCGGACGCGGCGCTGGTCGGCGGACCGGGCCTGGTGGCCTGGTTCTGCGCACCGCCGGACCGGCCGGACTCCGCGGAGGAGCTGCTGGTCGAGGAACTCGCCGACGCGCTCGGCATGCCGACGACCGTCGTCGTCGAATCCCCGGACGGCGGGGCGGGCCCGCAGGGCGCGGCGGCCGGACCCGAGGGGCCCGGCGCCCGGCCCGGCCGGACGGTCGTGCCGCGTGCGGAACTGCCGACCGTCGAGGCGCTGCTGGCCTGCGCGGGGCGGCTGGGACCGGCCGAGGCCGCCCGCGCGGCCGAGGGCGGCCGCCTCCCCGAGGTCCTGGCACTGGCCGCCGCCGTCGCCGTGCTCGCCGGGGCGGTCGGCACCGGGCGTCTCGCGCTGGTGTTCGCCGAGGACCGGCAGGACGCCGTCGAGGCGGCGCTGCGCTGCCTGCCCGACCGGGCCCGACGGCGGACCACCGCACTGCTGCTGTCGGCCCCGGCCGCGGCCCTGCGCCAACTGCCGCATCCGGACCGCGCCCCGGCCGGGGCGCTGGCACGGGCGGTGCGGCGGCTGCCGTCCGGCAACCCGGACGGCGAGCACGGGGCCACCCGGGTGGGCGGCTGCTCGGCACTGGCCGCGGCGGTCCGCTACGGGCAGCGCCGCACGGGCGACGCCGACCTGGGCCGGATCGTGCGCGACTGCCGGACGGGGGCGCCGTGCTCGGACTGCAAACCGGCCTTGCTGCGGCTGATCGAGCCGCAGTGACTGGCTCTGCCGCCGACCGGCGGCAGACGGATGAAAGGGCATCTGTGACACGCATCGTGGCCACGGCCGAGCCGTACGGCTTCGGCCCGGTTGCCAAACTGATCAGCATCGTGCGGGCGGCGCCGCTCGCCGTCCGGGGCCGATGGGAGTTCGTCGGCCACGGCTCGGCGCTCACCGCGGCGCGCTCGGCCGCCGACCTCTTCGGATCGGTCGCCGAGGTGGACACCTCCGACCCGGCGGCCGTCCTGGAGGTGCTGCGCGGCGCCGACCTCCTGGTGGACGTGATGGAGCCGACGGCCGTGGTCTGCGCGGCCGCGCTGGGCGTCCCGGTCGGCTACGTCGACAGCCTCCCGCACGTGTGGCGGCCCGAGCTGACACCGGCCCGGGCGGCGGCGCTGGCGCAGGAGGTCCGCGGCGACGAACGGGCGGCCCTGCGGATCTGCGCCGAGCTCGCCCCGCACGACCTCCAGGCCGTCGCGCACGCGCTGGCGGAGCGCTCCTACCTGCAGCAGGGCCCCAACCCGCCGCTCTCGGCGCTCACCCCCCGCCGGGCCGTCCCGGTCGGCGGCATCGTCTCCCGGGTGCGGCCCGGCCCGGACGGCCCGGACGTGCTGGTCTCCCTCAGCGGGCAGCGCTCGGCGCTGGTCCCGCTGGAGACCGCGGTGCGGTACGCGGAGCTGGTCCTGCTGCTCCTGCGCGGCTGCGCGGGCCACCTGCCGCCCGACACCTCGCTCTGGCTGACCGGCAACCCCGAGGTGCTGGACGCCCTCCCGGCGTCCGCCCTCGACGCCCTGCCCGGCACGGTGCGGGTGGGCCCGCTGGGCCCCGACGCCATGGCGTCCGCCCTGGCCGGGGCCGGGGTGGTGCTCGCTCCGCCCGGGCTGACCACCTACCTGGAGTGCGTGGACCAGCGGGTGCCGCTGCTGCTGCTCCCCGACCAGCACGCGGGGCACCGGATCAACCGGAGGCAGATCGACCCGGACGACGCCTTCGGACCGTGGAACCTCGGCACGCCGGCGCCCCCGGACGTCCCGTCGTTCGCCGAGATCGTCACCGACACCGGCGAACTGGCCGCCGCCACCGAGCGCGTCCTGCGGGACCCCGCGCGGTCGGAGGCCGCCGGAGCACTGTTCGGCGCGGCGGCGGCCGCACTGCTGCACAGCCCGACCACCCGTGACGCGCTGGCCGAGCGCCAGTGCCGCCAGGCCCAGGCGGCCTTCGGCGGCACCGAGGGGGCCCGTGCGGTCGTCAGCGACCTGGCCCGGCTGCTGGACCCGGCTCCGGACCCCCTTCGGCCCGCCGTCGCCGGGGGCACCCCGGTGCGGGCCGAACCGGTCGTGCTGCGCCCCGTGCTGACCGGGACCGAACGCCGCCACGTGGCCGAGGTCCTGGACCGCGGGGAACTCTCGGCCGTCGGCGGGGGACGCTTCGTCCGCGCGCTGGAGGAAGCCGTCAGGGCCGTGACCGGGGCCCGCCACGCCGTGGCCGTGTCCTCGGGGACGGCGGCGCTGCACATCGCGCTGCGGGCCGCCGCCGAGGTGGCCGGGGCGCCGCTCGAAGCCGGCGTGGCCCTGCCGACGCACACCTTCGCGGCCAGCGGCAACGCCGTCGTCGCGGCCGGGGGCACCCCGGTGCCGCTGGACGTCGACGGGCGGACGCTGCGACCGCTGGAGGGCTCGCTGAAGCAGGCCGGCGCCGACGGCGCCCGGGTGCTGCTGTGCGTCCACATGTACGGCGTCCCGCTGCCCGCCGCCGATCTCGCCGCCGCCGTCGGACCGGGCACGCTGCTGGTGGAGGACTGCGCCCAGGCGCTGGGCGCCCGGCTGGACGGCCGGCACGTGGGCCTCGCAGGGCTGGCGGGCACGCTCAGCTTCAGCTCGGAGAAGGCCGCCTCCAGCGGCGAGGGCGGCATGGTGATCACCGACGACGAGTCCGTCGCCGACTACGCCCGGGTCTTCCGCGACAACGGCATGAACGGCTGGAACCGCCTGCGGACCCCGGCGCTCAACCACCGGATGACCGAGCTCCAGGCCGCGGTGGCACTGGGTCAGATCGAACGGCTGCCCGAACTGCAGGCCGCCCGTGACGCCGTCGCCGCCCGCTACGCCGAGCGGCTGGCGGGCACCGCGCTGGAGGCGGTGTCACCCCCGGCGGGGGCCCGCTTCAGCTGGGCCAAGTACCCCGTCCGGGTGCCCGCCTCCTGGAGGGTCGACGCCGACGAGGTGGTGGCGGCGCTGCGCGCGGAGAACGTACCGGTCCAAGGCGGCTACCGGGGGCTGCACGACTACCGGCGGCTCGCGCCGCCCGCCGGGCGGCCGGCCCGCTGCCCGGTGGCCGACGGCTGGCAGCCGCTGACCTTCCACCTGCCCACCGGGCCCGCCGTGAGCACCGCCCTGGCCGAGGAGATCCTCGCCGCCCTGGAGAAGATCACCCGCTGGTTCGACCCGGACCGGCCGAACCGGAGCTGACCCGCACCCCGACGCCCCGGTCGGCCGACCCGGGGCCCCCCCCCCCCCCCCCGCCCCCCCCCCCCCCCCCGCCCCCCCCCCCCCCCCCCCCCCCCCCCCCCGACGGGGGCCCCCCCGGGGCCCCCCCCCGGGGGGGGGGGCCCCCCCCCCCCCCCCGCGGACCCCCGCCCACCCCTCCCGAGGAGACCCCTTGTCGCTTACGCCGAGCCGCACCGCCGGCCCCCAGATCCTCTACATCCGCCTGCTGGAGGCGTGCAACGCCCGCTGCCGCATGTGCAAGTTCGCCGGATCCACCGACGCCTACCGGCCGGACCCGGACCGGCTGCGCCGACTCGTGGACGAGCTCCACGAGATGGGCACCCAGGAAGTCCGGTTCACCGGCGGCGAACCGCTGCTGTACCCGGAACTCCCGGACATCGTCGCCCACTTGACCGAGCGCGGCATGCGCTCCTCCTTCGTCACCAACGGCGAGCACCTGGCCGCACGGGCCAAGGAGCTGGTCGACGCCGGGCTGACCAAGCTGATCTGCTCGCTCGACTCGCCGCGGCCCGAGGTGCACGACGAACTGCGGCGCACCGAAGGGCTGCTGGCCGCCGCCACCGAAGGGATGCGGGACCTGCGCGCCGCCGCCGCGGCCGGCACGGACGTGACGCTGATCGTCAACACCATCGTGTCCAACCGCACCTGCGGCCACCTGGACGAGTTCCTGCCGCTGCTCGCCGAGCTGGGCGTGCGGCGCTGGAACCTGATCCCCCTCAAGGGCGTGCGCGGCCTCTACATGAACCGCGAACAGATCGATGGCACCCATGAGTTGCTGCGCTCCCTGCTGCCGGCCATGGCGGCCGCCGGCATCGACGTCAACGCGCTCGGACCGGACATCTTCGGCGCCACCGAGGAGCAGATCCAGAACAGCAGCCGCGGCCGTTCGGTCACCTACGCCAGCTGCAGCGTCCCGCTGACGGTGGCCTACCTGGACGCGAAGGAGGGGCTGCTGACCGCCTGCAACTGCCTCCCCCACTACCGCGGTCGGCCGCTGACCATCGCCAACGCCTGGGACCGGCCGTTCGCCGAGGTGTGGAACGACCCGGTGTTCGCCGAGGAGCGGCGAAAGTTCTCCGTCGAGGCACCCACCCTGTGCCACGGCTGCGAGCCGTCCAACGTGCGCTTCAACGCCCGGGTCGCCGAGGCCCTGACCCTGCTGCCGAGCCGGCCGCCGATCGCCGCCGCGCCAAGGGAGAGCGCCGAACGGCAGCGCCTGCGGATGGTCGAGGACCACCTGGCCGACCTGGCCGTGGAATGGCTGTGAGCCCCGCCCGGACGCATGCCGGGGCCGACGCCGCCGTCGCCGCGCTGGACCCGCTCGGCGCGGACGCCCCGCTGTCCGACCTCCCCGCGCTCAACCGGGACCGCGACGCCGACCGGCTGCGGGCCCTGGCCGACCGGCTCGCCGAACGCGCCCAGGACGTGCACGAGCCCGAACCGGCCCGCGCGGCCCTGCGCGACCTCGGCATCGCCGCCGCGTCCTGGTGCCGGCTGCACCCCGGCCGGCCGCCGGCGGACCGGGTCGCCGCCGAGCTGCTCCGCCTCGCGGCGCTGACCGGGGAGCCGCCACGCGACAGCCTCCCGTCGTACACCACCCGCAACCCGGCCGGGCCGCGCCGGCGGAGCTTCACCGGCACCGCCGAGGAGGAGCTGTTCATCGCCGGCCTCGCCACGGGCGCGCAGGTCCTGGACGAGGCGGTCGGCCACTGCGTCGCACTCGGGGCGGCCGTCGACCGGGACCGGCCCCGCGACGGGGTCGCGGCCGCCCGCGCGACCGGCGAGGCCTTCGCCGCGTTCACCCGGCTCTTCCACACGGTGCGCCGGGGCATGACGGGGCGGTTCTTCGCCGAGGAGCTGCGGCCCTTCTTCCCGCCGATCGACCTCGGCGGGCAGTCGTGGCAGGCGCCCAGCGGTGCCCACCTGCCGATCCTGACGCTGGACGTCCTGCTGTACTCGGGCACGGCCCACGCCGCGGACGGCGACGCCGCGTCCGTCGACGCGGTGTTCACCGCACACGCCACCGGCGCCCTGCCCTACCTGAGGCCCGACCACCGGGAGCTGGTGCTGGCCCAGTCGGGCCGCCCCGGCCTGGTCGCGAGGCTGGCCGCCCGCCCGGCCGTCGAGGCCGACGCGCGGCTGCGCGCCGCCGTAGCCGAGCTGACCAGGGCCTTCCTCCGGTTCCGCTACCCCCACCGCAAGCTGGCCCGGGACGCGCTCGAGGCCAGGCTCGGACCGCCGGTCGGCGGCCCCTACCGGATCGAGCCGCTGGAAGAGCTGATCGCGGTGGTCCGGGCGGCCGGGGACAGCCTCGCCCCCGGTCCGGACGGAGACCGACTGCCGTGACCCAGCCCCTCTTCCACGCCTGCGCGGACCCGGCGGAGTACCGGGACCGCGCCCGGGACCGCGCCGAGCGGCCGTCAGCGCCCGTGCCCTTGCTCACCGCGGGGAGACCCGACCTGGCCGCGGCGGCCGCGTACGCCGCCCCGCTGTACGCTCCCGGCCGCATCCCGCCGTGCAGCGAGATCGGCCTGCTGCTGCCCCCGGCGGCCGCGACCGGCCGTCCCGGTCCGGCCGGAGATCCCGGCTCGACCGGCCGTCCCGGCTCGACCGGCGAGTCGGGCGAGCCCGACGGCCATGAGCAGCTGTCGCCGCTGCTGCGCCCGCTGGCCCGACGCTGGGTGCACACGGCCGAGGAGGTCCCGTCGTCCGCCGGGTCGGTGCTCGTCGTCGGCACCTACCCGCGGCTGCGCCACGACGAGTTGAGCCCGCTGCTCCGCCCCGGCGGCCCGGACCGCTCGCTGACCCTGCTCACCGGCCGGGACCTGCCGTCGCTCAGCTGGATGCTCGCCAAGCAGTACGTGGACGTGCGCCCGGAGGTCGTCGGCCGGGCCCTGTTCTCCGACACCGACGCACCGCCGGGCGGCGGACGCGGTGAGGTGTTCGCCGGAGCGGCGCTGCGGGCCGACGGCCTGCGGGACGCCCTCGCCGGGCGCCCCTGGCGACGGGTCATGGTCCAGGGCCACGGCGGCGACGACCACGTGAACCTGGGCACCTGGACGCTGTGCGGGCGGGCGGCGGCCGACGTGTCGTCCGGCCCGGTCCGCACCCGGCCGCGCTGCGGGCACGGCCACCCCTGCTTCAAACCCGTGGACCGGCTGGTGGGCCCGGGCGAGGTGCTGACCGCGGAGATCGTGCTGTCCTCCTGCGCCAACGGCCCCTTCGCCGACACCGCGTCCTACGACAGCAGGTTCCAGGTGATGCTGGCGGCGATCGACGGCCCCGCCCAGTCGGTGGTCGCGGCGCCCGGCGTGCACGACAGCGACCGGCCCGAGAACCTGGTGTACCTGGCACACGAGCGGCCGGGCGGCCTCGCCGGGCCGCTCAACCGCAGCCTGGCGGACGTCACCCCGGGCCCGGTCTACCTCCAGTACGGCTTCCCGACGGCGCCGGGCGACGGCGCCGTCGAGCCGTCCGCGCCGCGGCCCCGGGCCGCCGGCCGGTCCGCGCACGGTGCGGACCGACCCGCACCGCCCGCCGAGGCCCTGTCGGCCGAGCAGCTGGCCGCGCCGCTCGACCGGGCCGTGGCCTACCTGTCGGGCGGGCTGCTCCCGCCCCGGCATCCGCTGAGGCCGAGGCTGGAGCGGTTCGCGGGCAAGTACCTGGCCCTGCTCACCCGGGCCGGCCGGCCCTACCCGCCGGCCGTCGCCGAAGGACTGCGCGGCGACCTCCAGTCGCTGGACCACGCGATCGCCGGACAGCTGCGCCGCGACCCCCAGGACCCCTTGGCGCAGTACCCCGAGTACTGGGCCCGACGCAGCCGGATCGTCGGGGAGCCGGAGGCCGTCAGCTGCGTGTGCGGGCTGGAGGCCACCCGGACCGTCCTCGGCGGACTGGCCCGGATCGTCCCCGACACCGAGTCGGTGCTGTGCCCGCGCTGCGGGGACGTCGCCGTCCGGCCGACCGGGGCCCCGCGGGTGCGGGCGGACGGGCCGGGGACGATGCGCGCGGGTGAGGAGGCGGAGCTGACCGTCGGGTTGAGCGCGGGGCGGGCCGGGGCGCCGGTGCAGCTCGGCGTGTTCTTCCCGCCGTTCCTGCGCGACGCCTGCGCGGTGGAGCCGCCCGGATCGCGGGTCCGGCTGTCCCCGGCGGGTGCCCACACCGTCCGGTTCGTCCTGCGGGTGGCGCCCGACGCCCTGCCGCAGATGCACTACTGCCGGGTCTTCGCCGTGCAGGACCTCGCCGTGTCCGGCGCACGGGCGCAGTTCCCGGTCGTCCCCGCGCGGACCTGAGCCGCGCACCGGGACCACAAGGCCAGTTGATCGAGAGCGGGAGAGAGCGTGCTGGAAATCGCCGATGGACTTCGCGCATGGTGCGAGCGGGGGGAGCCGTTCGCCGTCGCCACGGTCGCCGCAGTGCACGGCAGCGCGCCAAGGCGTCCGGGGGCGGCCATGGCGGTGGACGCCGCGGGGTCGGTGCTCGGCTCGGTGTCCGGCGGCTGCGTCGAGAGCGAGGTGTACGAGCTCTGCCGCGAGGCGCTCGACGGCGGCGCGCCGGGGCTGCACCGCTTCGGGTACGACGACGACTCCGCCCTGGGCGCGGGGCTGACCTGCGGCGGCTCGGTCGAGGTCTTCGTCCAGCGGATCGACCCGGCACGCCCGGCGTTCGGGCTCGCGCTGCGGGACGCCGCCGCCCGTCACCCGGCGGCGCTGGTCCGGATCGTCGCCGGCCCGGCCCGGCTGCTGGGGCGCGCCCTGGCGGTTCGGGCGGGCGGCGGCCGACCGGGTGCGGTGACGCCGGGGGCGGTCGTCGGGACGCTCGGTGAACGCGCCGCCGACCGGGCCGCGGTGGAGGCGGCGCGGACCCTGCTGCGGACCGGCCGCACCCGCACCGTCCGGGTGCCCACCGCGGACGGCCCGGCCACCGCGCTGGTGGAGGTCTGCGCCCCGGCTCCGCGACTGCTGATCTTCGGCAGTACGGACTTCGCCGTCGCCCTCGCCCCCGTCGGCGCACACCTGGGCTACCGGGTCACGGTCTGCGACGCCCGGCCGGTCTTCACCACCGCGGACCGCTTCCCCGGCGCCGACGAGGTGGTGGTCGCCTGGCCCGACCGCTACCTCCGCGAGACCGCCACCGACGAACGCACCGCCGTCTGCGTCCTCACCCATGACCTGCGCTTCGACGTCCCCCTGCTGCGGGCCGCCCTGCGGATGCCGCTGGGCTACGTGGGCGCGATGGGATCGCGGCGCACCCACGGCGAGCGGATGTCGGCCCTGCGCGCCGAGGGCCTGACCGAGGCGGAACTGGGCGGGCTGCACTCGCCGATCGGTCTCGATCTCAACGCGTGCTCACCCGAGGAGACGGCGGTGTCGATCGCGGCCGAGATCATCGCCCACCGCAACGGTGCCACCGCCGCACCACTGGGCGGTTCGGCCCTCGCCATCCACCGGGACCCGGCGCCGTCCTGACCCGGCGGCCCCGGTCAGCGGCGGCGGCCTCCGGAGGGCGGCGCCGGCAGCGGTGGCGGGGTGCGGTCCGGCGCGGTCGCGAGCGCGGTGAGGACGAGCCGGACCGCCGTGTCGAGCTGGGGGTCGCGCCCGGCCTGCCAGTCCTGCGGGGTGCGGACCGATTCGACGTCCGGGTCGACGCCGCGGTTCTCCACCTCCCAGCCGTACCCCTGCAGCCAGGTGGCGGACTTCGGCTGGGTGACACCGGTCCCGTCCACCAGGGTGTAGCGCAGGTCGATGCCGATCACCGCGCCGGAGGTGCGGACGCCGACCAGCGGGCCGACACCGAGGGCCTGGAGGGCCGCGGCGGCGACCTCGCCGTCGGAGCCGGTGAACTCGTTGACGAGCACGGCCACGGGCCCGCGGGGCGCCGTCCGCGGGTAGCCGACGGGCTGCGCCCACCGGGCCCGGCTCCACCCCACCGTCCGACGGGCGAGCTGTTCCACGATCAGTTGCGAGACCGAACCGCCCCGGTTGTCCCGCAGATCCACCACCAGCCCCTCGCGCGCGGCCTCGGTCCGCAGATCGCGGTGGAACTGCGCCCAGCCGTGGCCGAGCATGTCCGGCACGTGCAGATAGCCCAGCCGACCACCGGAGTCGCGGTGCACCAGCGCCCGCCGGCCGGCGACCCAGTCGTGGTAGCGCAGCGGCTCGTCGTCCGCCAGCGGGACCACCACCACCGGACGACGGTCTCCGGACGCGCCGAGCACCGTCAGCTCGACCGGCTGCCCGGCCGTGCCGAGGAGCAGCGGGGCCGGCCCGGTGACCGGGTCCACCGGTCGGCCGCCCACGGCGACGAGCACATCGCCCGGGGCCACCGCGACACCCGGTGCCGCCAGCGGGGAGGCCGCCCGCGGATCGGACGGCTCGGAGGGCAGCACCCGGGCGATCCGCCACCGGCCCCCGGCGTCGCGGACCAGGTCCGCGCCGAGCAGGCCCGGGCGCAGCCGCGGGTCGCCGCCGTCCACGGGCGGAGCGACGAAGGCGTGCGAGGTGCCCAGTTCACCGTGCACCTCCCAGAGCAGGTCGGCCAACTCGTCCTGGGAGGCGATCCGGTCGAGCAGCGGACGGTAGCGGTCCAGTGCGCCGTCCCAGTCCACGCCGGACATGTCGGCGCGCCAGAAGTTCTCCCGCATCAGCCGTCCGGCCTCCGCGTACATCTGGCGCCACTCGGCGGAGGGCTCGACCCACACCCGGACCCGGTCGAGGTCGACCGGTTCCGTGGCACCGCCGTCCGCGGGCCCGGTGTGCAGCCCGCCGCCGCGGCGCAGCACCAGCCGGGCGCCGTCACCGCTCACGGCGAAGCCGGTGACGCCCTCGGCGGGCGTGAGCGGGGCGCGGCGGGCCAGGTCGTAGCCCTCCAGCACCGGTGCGATGGGCCGGGCTCCCGCGGTGGCCGCCGCCGCGCCGGTGAGCCCGGTCATCGGCTGCCGCAGCCACAGGACCTTCGAGCCGGCGGTGCGCAGCGCCGAGTAGCGGCCGGCCTCGACCGGGAACGGCACCGTCCGGGCCTCGATCCCCTCGGGGTCGATCCGGGTGGGCGGCACGGCGGCCTGCCGCTCTCCGCGCGACGGGTTCTCCGTCCCGGGCTCTTGCGTCCCGGGCTCCTCCGTCCACGGGAGGAACGGTGACGGGGTGTCGGCGGCCAGGGCCATCAGATACGGGCGGCAGCCGAGCGGGAACGACAGGTCGAGGGAGTGGGTGTCGGGGACCGGGTCGAAGACGCGTTCCGAGAGGAACACCAGGTAGGCCCCGTCGGGGGTGAACGCCGGGGAGTGGTCGTTGAAGCGCAGCGCGGTGGCGTCCAGCACCTCACCGGTCCGGGTGTCGGCGATCCGCAGCCACCGCAACGGCCGGGGGCCGGCCTGCGACCAGGCCAGCCGACGGGAGTCGGGTGAGAAGGCCAGCCCGGTCGCGTCACCGTGCCGGCCGGCGGCCAGCTCCCGGACCTCGCCGGTGGCCCATTCCACCAGCAGCACCCGCCCGTCGTGGCAGGCCACCGCGGCCTGCCGGCCGTCCGGCGAGACCTCCAGTTCGAGCACCCGGCCGAGCTGTCCCGCCGCGACCCGGCGCCGGTCCCCGGTCCCGTCCCCGGTCCCGTCGCCGGGCGGTGTCCCGGGTGCGGCCGAGGCGGGGGCGCACTCCAGGGCGTCCTCGCCCCCGGCATCCGTCACCCAGGCGGCCATCGGGCGTCCGTCGGCGCGGAAGGCGCGCGGCAGGCGGGCCCGGACGCCGGGCTCCGCGGTCAGCAGGCGGACCGGCCCCGGCCGGTGCGGCAGCAGGTGGACGGTGCCGCGCACCTCCACCACACTGCTCCGGCCGGTGTGGTCGGGGCGGACGTCACCGAGGTGGTCGGCGCTGCGGACGGGGTACGGCCGCAGCCCGGCGCGGCCGCCGCCCAGGCGCACCGTGATCGGGGCGGGCTCCGCGTCCAGGTGCTCCAGCAGGTGGAGGTCGCCGGCCCGGGCGTGGACGATCCGGCGGCCGTCGGTGGCGGCCTGCCGCGCGTAGCGGTCCGCCGGGGCGGTGTGCCGCCGCAGTCCGGTGCCGTCGGGCAGACAGGAGTAGAGGGCGCCCGAGCCCTCGTGGTCGGAGAGGAACGCGATCCGGTCACCGACCCACATCGGGCACTCCAGCGAGCCCTCCAGGGCGGCCAGGATCCGCTGGAGCCCGCCGCCGTCCGGGGCCGACCAGAGCTTCCCGGCCAGGCCGCCCCGGTAGCCCTTCCAGTCCGCGGACTCGCGGATCATCGTGGCCGACGAGACCACCACCCCGCCCCGCGGCCCGAAGGCGATGTCGCCGACCGGGCCGTAGGGCAGCCGCTCGGCCGGACCGCCGTCGACCGGCAGCGCGTACCCCCAGGGGCGGCGCTGGGTGGGTTGGCCGTGGGTGGTCGTGGCCACCACCCGGCCGTCCGGGGTCCAGCCGGAGACGGCGGTCCGCCAGACACCCCAGTGGGTCAGCCGGCGCACCGGGCCGCCCTCGACGGGGGCGAGGTGCACCTCGGTGTCGGTCCCGGAACCCGAGGTGAAGGCGATGTGCCGGCCGTCCGGGGAGATCCTCGGCCGGGCCACGGGCCGGCTCCCGTCGGTGATCCGCCAGGCCCGACCCGTCCGTACGGCGCCGGACGCACCGGAGGACTCGATCGGGGCGGCCCACACACAGTCCTCGGCGGTGAAGGTGAGCAGGTCGCCGCGCAGGTGCGGGAACCGGAGGTAGGAAGCCTGCATCGATCTCGTCCCTGTTCGCATCCGTCGCGCGCTCGCGTGCGCGCTGGTCACCGGAGTTGGACCGTGCCACGGCGGCGGGCGGGCCGTCACTGCGGAAAGCCGCAGCGACCGCGCCCGCCGGGCGGTTGCGGCTTCCCGCAGTGGCCCGGGCCGCCCGGACTGACACGCTGCCACCGAGCGTGGTCGACCGAGGAGGGGCATGTCCGGAATAGCCGGTTGGGTGGATCGTGGGCGGGACCTCGCCGCACAGGAGCTGTCGGCGGCCCGACTGGCGGGCGGGCTGGCGGCCCGGGGCCAGGCGGGCGAGGGCCGGCTGGCCGATCGTCACGCGGTGTTCGCGCAACGGGTCGACGCCGCCTGGACCGGTACGGCGCAGCCCGCCGCGGTCCACCGGGACGGGGTGCTCGTGGCGATGGCCGTCTGCGACGGATACCTGCACAACCACGCCGAGCTGTGGCGGGAAGCGGAGTCCGGGAGCGCGGCCCCACCGGGCCGCCCGGCGGAGCCCTCGGTCGCCGAGGTGCTGCTGCGCGCCTACCTGGCCTGGGGGCCGGACGCCGTGCCCCGGCTGGAAGGGGCCTTCGCCTTCGCGATCTGGGACGCGCGGAGGTCCGAACTGCTGCTCGGCCGGGACCGGTTGGGCGTGCAGCCGCTGAGCTACCTGCCGACCGAGGACGGCGCCGTGTTCGCCTCCGATGTGGCCGTTCTGGCGGAACACCCGCTGGTCCGGCCGGAGTTGGACGCCGAGGGGCTGTGCGGAGTACTGACCCAGATCCGGCCGTGGGGCCGCGGCGCCCTGCGCGGGGTGCGCGAGGTGCCCCCCGCGCACCTCGTCCGCCTCGGTGTGGACGGCGAGCGGGCCCACCGCTACTGGGCGCTGGAGGCGCGGCCGCACACACTCGACCGGAACGCCACCATCGAGCGGGCCGGCGAGCTGCTGCGGGACGCCGTCGAACGCGACGCGCGCGGCACCGACCCGGCGGTGCTGCTCTCCGGCGGGCTCGACTCCAGCGCGCTGACCGGACTGGTCGCGGCCGGGACGGGCACGGCGCCCCGGACCTTCACCGTCGTCTTCGGGGACACCGCCGCGGCCGTCCCCGACCGTCCTTTCGCCCGGGAGGTCGCCGAGTTCTGGGGCTGCGACGCCCGCGAGGTGACGGTCCGCCCGGAGGAGCTCTCCGACCCGGTGACGCTGGCCGACGTGCTGGCCGCCAAGGACTACCCCTCGCCGTTCGGGGACAAGGACACCACGCCGTTCCTGTTCAGCCGCCAGGTCGCCCGCCGGGTGCCGGTGGTGCTCAGCGGCGAGGCCGCGGACTCGGTCTTCGGCGGCATCGGCGGAGCGATCGACGCGAACCGAAGGCTCAGCACCTTCCCGTGGATCGAGCGGGCCCGCAGATTCGGTGTGGAGCACGGAGTCGGCACCGGTCTGTTCGCCGCCGACCTGCTGCGCGACATCGACGTCACCGGCTACCTCGACCGGCGGTTCCAGGAGGCGAACGCGGAGGTCCCGTACCTTCCCGGGGAGACCGCCGTGCACGCGCTGGCCCGGCAGGTGGACTACCTGGTGGTGACCCGGCTGCTTGAGCAGGGCGTCGGCCACTCGGAGCGGCTCTCCGCGGCGGCCGGGCTCCAGGTGCGGTTCCCGTTCCTGGACCACCGGTTGCTCTCCTTCCTGTACAACGTCCCACCGGAGCTGAAGAGCTTCGACGGACGCGAGAAGAGCCTGCTACGGGCGATCGCCCGGGACCTCCTCCCCGATTCGGTGCTGGCCAGGGCGAAGGTCCCCTATCCGATCACCTACGCCGGGCAGTACAAGGCGGCGCTCCTGGAGCGGCTGGGACGCCTGCTCGACGACCCGGGCGCACCGGTGCTGCCGCTGGTGGACCTCACGGCGGTGAAGCGCTTCCTGGACGCCCCGGACCTGCTGGACCGCGGTGGCTGGATCGGGCGGGCCGACATCGAGATGGTGCTGAAGTGCGATGCCTGGCTGCGGCGGCTGCGGGTGGGCGTCCGCCTGTGACCGGCGGACCAGGCCCCTTCCCCCGGCAGAACCCGACGCACGGAAAGAGGACGTACCCGATGCCGACCACACCCCCGCCGGACTCCGCGCTGTACCGGCTCTTCACCGACGCGGTCGCCCGCAACCACGGCCGCCAGGCGGTCCGGGACGGCTCCGGGACCGTCCTGACCTACGGCGAACTGGCCGTCCGCGCCGAGGCGCTGGCCGCCGCCGTCCGCGAACGCTGCCCGGGCACCGGACGCCGCGTCGGACTCCACCTCGGCCGCACCGCCGACCTCGTCACGGCCGTGCTCGCGGTCGTCGCGGCGGGCCACGTCTACGTCCCGCTGGACCCGGACTACCCGGTGGACCGACTGCGCTTCATGGCCGAGGACAGCGACCTGGCGCTGGTCGTCTCCGACCGGGAGCCGTCCGGGGCACTGGACGGCCTGCCGGTGCTGCGCACCGACGGCTTCGACTGGACGCGCCCCGCGCCCGGCGGGTCGGCGGATGCGGTGCCGGAGGCCGATACGGCCTACGTCATCTACACCTCGGGCTCCACCGGGCGCCCGAAGGGCGTCGAGGTGCGCGGGCGCAGCGTGGTCGCCATGGTGGAGTCGGTCCGCGCCAGGTACGACTTCACCGACCGCGACGTGTGGACGCTGTTCCACTCGTACTGCTTCGACTTCTCGGTGTGGGAGATGTGGGGCGCCCTGGCCACGGGCGCCTGCCTGGTGGTCGTCCCGGCGGCGACCGCGCAGTCTCCGCGCGCCAGCGCCGAGTTGCTGGTCCGCGAGGGCGTGACGGTGATGAGTGTGGTCCCGACCGTCTTCCGCTACCTGGTGGCCGCGCTCCGCGCGGCCCCGACGCGGGGGGTCGCGCTGCGCCGGGTCATCTTCGGCGGCGAGGCGGTGGTGCCGTCCGACATCCGCGCCTATCGCGAACTCCTGGGCGACGGATGCGAATTCGTCAACACCTACGGCATCACCGAGACCACCGTCTTCGTGAGCACCCGGACCCTGTCCGACGCCGAACTGGACCGCCGGGGCGGGGACGACCGCTTCGCCACCGAGCTGGGCCGGCCGCTGGACGGCTGGGAGGTGCGGGTCCTCGACGAGCACGGCCTCCCGGTGCCGGTGGGCGGATGCGGGGAGATCCATGTCGCGGGCGCCGGGGTCGCCGTCGGATACCTGGGCCTCCCCGACCGCACCGCGGAGTGCTTCCGCGTGCTGGAGCAGCCCGGCCGGCGACCCGAGCGGTACTACCGCAGCGGGGACCTGGCGATCCGCACCGGGGAGGACGTGTTCTGCTACGCGGGCCGCGTCGACGACCAGGTGAAGATCAACGGGTTCCGGATCGAGCCCGGCGAGGTGGAGGAGGTGCTGCGCGGCGTCCCGGACGTCGAGGACGCCGCCGTGGTACCCGTCCGCAGCCGGACCGGAGGGCGGATGCTGACCGCCTTCTACACGGCCGGATCCGGCCTCGCCGGCGACGAGTTGCAGCGCCGGGCACGCCGACTGCTGCCCGGCCACCTGGTGCCCGGCCGGTTCGTCCGCCTGCCGGAACTGCCGCGCAACCCGTCCGGCAAGACGGATCGCCGGCTGCTGCGGAGCCTGGGCGAGGGCACCTAAGGCCAGGGCACCTAAGGCCAGGACAGCGAAGGCCGGGGAAGCGAAGGCTGGGCCCCGAAGGCTGGGGCGTGACCACGACGCCGACTGCCGACCCGCTACGACAACCGACTGATCAGACCCCAAGACAGGTGGCGAAGATGACGAATATCCAGTCCACGGCAGGTACGACCGCCCCGGCCGCCTCCGGTGCGGCCCCACGCGCCGAGCTCGGCGTGATCGGCGGTTCGGGCCTGTACGCGCTGCTCGACGATGTCACCGAGGTCGCCGTCGACACCCCGTACGGGCCGCCCAGCGACTCGGTCTTCCTCGGCGTGATCGCCGGCCGCCGGGTGGCGTTCCTGCCCCGGCACGGCCGGGACCACCGGCTGCCGCCGCACCGGATCGACTACCGCGCCAACCTGTGGGCGCTGCGCTCGCTCGGCGTGCGCCAGGTGCTCGGCCCGTGCGCGGTCGGCGGGCTGCGCCCGGAGTACGGGCCCGGCACACTGCTCGTCCCGGACCAGTTCGTCGACCGCACCTCCGGCCGGGCGCAGACCTACTACGACGGCCTGCCGCTGTCCGACGGCACGGCGCCCGAGGTGGTGCACGTGTCGATGGCCGACCCGTACTGTCCGGCCGGCCGCGCCGCGGCCCTCGACGCCGCGCGGAGCGTCGCCTGGGAGCCGGTGGACGGCGGAACCCTGGTGGTGATCGAGGGCCCGCGCTTCTCCACCCGCGCCGAGTCCCGCTGGTTCACTGCCAACGGCTGGTCGGTGGTCGGCATGACCGGCCACCCGGAGGCCGTCCTCGCCCGGGAACTGGGGCTCTGCTACACCTCGTTGGCCCTGGTCACCGATCTGGACGCCGGCGTGGAGGCCGGCGAGGGCGTCACCCACACCGAGGTGCTCAAGGTCTTCGGCCAGAACGTCGACCGGCTGCGCACTGTCCTGTTCAAGGCCTTGGAGAGCCTGCCGGTCACCCGGGACTGCGTCTGCTCGCACGCCCTGGACGGAATCACGACCGGTCTTCCCGGCGTCTGAGGCGGCTGACCCTGCGGGCGCTGCCGTCAGCGCTTCGGCCGGGGCGTGATGCCCCGGCCGAAGCGCGGGCGGCCGGGTTACGACGTGAGCCGGCGGCGGTCGATCACCGTGCGGAGCTTGCCGCTGGTGGGCGTCCGTTCGAAGGCGGCGGAGTCGGCGGTCTCGACGGTGAAGTCGAGCAGCCCCTCGTCCACGGCCGAGCCCAGCTCGGGGACGGCGGTCAGGAACGCGGCGCGGGCGGCCGGGCCGTCCTGGGCGTACTGCTGGTCGAGCCGGACGGTGGCGTGCTCGCGGGCCTCGCCGGTGTCCAGGAGCAGTTGCAGCTCTCCCCGGTAGCCGAGCTCCTCCTGTGCCACCGCGATGAAGCGCCGGACGTTGAGGAAGTAGGTGCCGACCCGGACGACGTCCCCGTAGCGGCCGAGGAGTTCGATGCGGGGAGTGTGGCTGCCGCAGGGGCAGACGCCCTCGACCGCGCGGCCGAGGTCGCCGATCTGGTACCGCTCCAGGCGCTGCCCGGCCCGGGTGCGGCTGGTGAAGACCAGGCGGCCCGGCTGTCCGGCGGGTGCCGGGCGGTCGGCCTCCGGGGCCAGGATCTCCAGGGTGTGCAGGTCGGTCAGGACGTGGTGGACCGAGCCCTCGGAGTGGGTGCACTGGTAGCCGAGCGGCCCCAGGTCGGTGCTGCCGTACGCCGCCGAGCGGATCAGCTCGACGCCGAACTCCTCGGTGAGCACCCGGCGTTGCTCGGCCGTGAAGTGCTCGCCGCCGTAGAACACCTTGCGGATCCCGCCGTACCCGCGCAGCACCTCGCCCTGGTCGTGGAACAGCTGCCAGAGGTAGGACGGCATGCCGAACACGGTGTCCGCCCGGTGGGTCACCAGCGCCTCGGCGGTGGCGGCGTGGTCGGGGCCGGCGGCGATCGGGAGCTGGGTGGCGTTGAGGCGCTCCAGGATCGAGAAGAAGCTGATGAAGCTGCCGTACATGCCGCCGCAGTAGAACAGGTTGGCGGCGCGGTCCCGGGCCGGGTCGAACCCGGCGGAGAGCAGGCCGTCGGCGGAGGCCCGCATCTGGGTGTCGTAGTCGGCGTTGGTGAACACCGACAGGGCCGGGGCCCCGGTGCTGCCGCCGCTGCGGAAGTGGAGGTGGGCGTGCTCGGGGGCGAGGGTGCGCAGCTGCTCCTGCACTCCGGCCTTGTCCAGCAGCGGGCCCTCCGGCGCGGCGGGGACGAAGGCCGGCGCCGCCAGGTCGTCCAGGCAGGCGGTGGTGGCGAAGGCCTCGTCGGTGCGGACGCTGACGCGGCGGCTGTAGCGCTGGAGCGCGTAGACACCGTCGTGGGGTTCGCCGTGGTAGCTGTCGAGCATCCCGCCGACGGGGGTGACCCGCAGCACGCCGGCGGCGAGCACCGCCTGCGACAGCCGGGCGACGTCGGCCCGGTTGCCGCCGACCGCGGCGGTCTGCAGGTACCGGCGCATCGGGCGCAGCACGGTCATGGCGGAGGCGCGGGGCAGCGGCTTGACCCAGACGCTGCGGTGCAGCGGCGAGGCGGCCAGGGCGGGGCGGGTGTCGGCGAGGACCCGCCAGGACCCGTCCTCGGCGGCCAGGACCCTGGTGAGGCCGAGGTGCTCCTCGAGGCGGGCGATCAGTTCGGTGGTGGTGATCTCGGCGTGCTCGGCCGGTTCGAGGTCGGGCCGGGGCAACTCGGCGGAGGCGGCGGCGAGATGGGCCGCGAAGCGCTCGGCGAAGGCGAAGACTTCGGCCTCGGCGTCGGCTTCGTCCTCGGTGTCGAGGTAGATCACCTGGGGGCTGGAGCAGGCCTGCTGCTCGAAGCGGCAGACGTCGGCGGCGAGCGCGTCCAGGGTCGCCCGGTCCGACCAGGCGTCACGGGTCAGGTAGGCGAAGGAGATCCGGTGCCCCCACTCGACCAGGCGGCAGCCGTCCGGGACGAGCTCGGAGACCGAGCGGACGGCGGCCTCGCCGCCCCAGACCGCCACCGCGTCGGCGGCCCCGCACATCAGCCGCAGCCACTCGGTGCGCGCGGAGGGGAAGCGGAGCGCGATGACCCGGCGGGCCAGGGCACCGGTCGGGTCGGCGGCGGCCAGCTCGGCGAGCAGGTGCTGGGCGAGCGGGGTGTCGGCGCTGCTGGTCTTCAGCACGTTGAGGTTCCCGGTGAGCAGGCCCTCGATCACGCTCAGCGGGGCCACGGTGGCGGCGTTGCCGGGGGCGATGTGGACCAGGAGGCCGACCGGAGCCCACGCCTCGAAGGTGGTCTCCCGTGCGTCGGGGCGGGTGAGCCGCTCGGGGCGCAGTCCGCCGAGTTCGCGGCGCAGCTTGCGTTCCAGGGCCGGGCGGGCGATCGCACCGGCGATCTCGGCGAGCGTCGCCGCCGCTTCGTCCGGGTCGACGCCGCTGATGTCGGTGGGGCCCGCGAGTTCGGCGAGCAGGCGGGTGCGGACCGGGCTGCCCGGCGTGCCCAGGGCGTCGGCGAGCTGCTGGCAGGCGCTCAGCACCAGCTCGGTGGGCAGGGGTTCGGCCAGGACGCGGGCGGCGAGCTCCGGGAGCTCGGCGAGCCGGCGGGCGGCCTCCTCGTCGTCGATGAACGAGCCCTGCCAGAAGTGGGCTCCGGCCGTTGCGAGTTCGGGGTTCACGACATTCCCTTCAGGAGTTCGGCGGCGGCTGCGGCGCAGTTGCGGTTGCGGCTGACCCCGGCGCGGCCGTGGATGGTGAACCACGGGGTGGGCAGCGGGCAGGGGCACTCCTGCGCGGGGTGCAGCGAGGCGAGGTCGCCCATGACGACGCTCTGCGCCGGCACCGAGGTGATGTACGGGGAGACGAGGTGGAGGAAGCCGCGTTCGCCGTACGGCAGCGGCTCCAGGGTGCGGGTGTCCCGCACGGCCGCCCGCGACCAGACCGGGACGTGCAGGCGGTGGTGCCCGCACTCGATGTACGGCACGCAGTGCTCGACCGAGCCGAAGGTGTCGCGGATGCGGTCCGAGGGGATGCCCAGCTGCTCGGTGACCCCGGCGTAGAACTCCTCCTTGCCGATCTGCCGGTCGGTGTGGCCCTTCCAGCCGCCGCCGAGCAGGACCAGGGAGCCGGCGGGCAGCTGGAGCGGCGGAAGGCCGAGGGCGCGCATCCGTTCCAGGGTGAAGTGCAGGAACGCGGGGAAGCCCAGGATCCGTACCGGCAGGCCGTCCTCGGCGTAGCGCCGCAGCGCCTCGATGCAGCCGTGCACGTCGAACTCGTGGCCGCTGCCGGTGTGCCGCAGTGCGTGGGTGGTGTGGTTCGCCGGGGCGAAGTCGCACAGGTAGTTGTCGGTGAACGAGGTGCCCAGCTTGAGCTGCGGGGCGGGCTCGTAGCTGTACAGCAGGTAGTTGACGGGCTGGTCGGGCGTGATCCAGCCGTAGTGGTCGAAGATCCGGGCCACCATGCGCTGTGCGGAGCGGATCGTCCAGGTGTCGAAGAACATCTGCGACTTCTGGCCGGTGGTGCCGGAGGAGGTGAGGTGCAGGAACACCTCCTCCCGGGGGATGGAGAGCACCTCGTGCCGCTTGAAGAAGTTGGCGTGCACCAGGGGCGTGCGGACCTCCGCGCCGACGGTCGGCGCCGGGGTCTCCGCCGGGCCGTCCAGCAGCGACCGGAGGAACGGCGAGCGCTGGGCGTGCCACGCGTGGGACTCGGCCATCGCGGCGGCGAACAGGGCGTCGGTCTCGGGCCCGGTCGCGTACGGGGAGGCCAGGTCGCAGAGCTGCTGGACGTGCGGGAGCGCGGCGGGGTCGGGGACCTCGACCGGCGCGAGATGGGGGTTGACGGGAGGGGCAGTCACAGGAGGGGCAGTCTCGGGATGGACGGTCACGGGGAATCCTCGGGAAGGGGCAGGTAGGTCGAGGTCCAGGCGGTCAGGTAGGCCGCCAGGTACGGCTGGAGCTGGGCGCTGACGGCCGTGGTCCGGAAGTCGATCTGACGGCTGGTGCGGGACAGCACCACGTAGTCGTGGAACCGGTCGCCGATCCGGCGCATCGCCGGGTAGACGGCGCTCGGGATGAACCCGGCGGCCAGGAAGGCGTGGAGACCGGCGGTGTCGGCCAGCGGCAGCAGCGTCTCGACGTAGTCGGCGCCCGCGCGGGTGACGGCCGCGATCAGCGGCTCCAGCGCGCCGGTGACGGCCGCCGGGGTCGGGTGCACGGCGATCAGCGAGCAGCTCGCCGCGGCCCGGTCCAGGTCGGCGTACGCCTCGAAGGCGCCGTCGGGCGGGGTGAGGACGGTGTTCGGGAGGTGCAGCGGGAAGAAACGTTCCGCCGGGTCGGGGAAGAGCTCCAGGAACCGGCGGTGGATGAAGCCGGGGGCGCTGATCAGCTCCATCGGCGCGGTGACCGGCGCCGTCCGGTGGGCGGCCCGCGCGGGGCCGTCCGTGGTGCGCGGGCGGCCGTAGTCGACGCCGGTGCTGCGCCGGGCCGCCTCCAGCAGCGGGACCAGGGCACCGGGCACCGGGTCGACGCCCTGCCGCCGGGCCAGGACGCCGTCGGCGTGCCGGGCGAACAGCGCGAGGCTCTCGCACCCGGCCACCTCGACGGCGTTCGGCATCAGGCCGAGGGCCTGGAAGCCGTTGCGGGCGAGCACCTGCTGGGGACCGGGGGTGACCACCCGGGCGGTCGCGTAGACCGAGTCCAGGGTGCCGGTGGCGAAGGCGTCCGCGCAGACCGAGGCGGTCAGCCGTCCGGCCAGCCCGCCGCCGCGCTGCTCCGGGTGGACCGCCAGGCCCACCAGCTTGCCGATCCGGCCGCCGGGGTCGGTCTGCACCGCCACCGAACCCGCCAGCTGGCCGGCGTCCTCGGGGCGGGCGGTCAGCCAGTGGGTGTGCGGGTCGTCGATCAGACGGCGCATCTCCTCGGGGTCACTGCCGAGGGCGACCGGGTAGCCGTGGCCGTAGACGTCGAAGTAGAGCTGCCGCAGCTGCGCGACGTCCTGCGGCACCGCCGGGGCGATCGTCACGGTCATCGCACGTCCCCGATCGGCTGCGCTGCGGACGCCTCGGGGTCGGACGCTTCAGGTGCGCCCGCTTCGGGGGCGGCCGCTTCGCGCCGGCCGGTCCACCACAGCGCGGCGGCGACCGGCAGCACGCCGAGCGCCTGCACCAGGCACAGCGTGCGCGGCGAGAGGTGGTCGCCGAGCAGGCCGAACGCCAGCGAGGACACCGGGAAGGTCGCCCCGAGCAAGGCCTGCATGACCGCGAAGAAACCGGGCCGGTCCTCGGCCGGGACCAGCCGTTGGAACAGCGCCACGAACCGTACGCCGATCACCCCCACGGACCAGCCGGCCACCGCCATCGCCCCGACGGCCGGGGCCTGTCCGGCGGCCAGGCCGGGCAGGGCGAGCGCGGCGGCCATCAGGCCCAGGCAGCCGGCGCCGACCGCGGTCGGCGCGCCCGGCAGCCGGCCGCCGGTGAAGGAGCCCACCAGCGTGCCGGCGCCGAGGGCCGCCTCCAGGGCGGCGACGGTGGAGCCGTCCGCGTGCAGCACCGACCGGGTGTACAGCGGCATCACCACGAACACCGCCGTGGTGAACACGTTCGCCGCGGTGAAGCAGAGCAGCACCCGGCGGATGAACGGCAGGTCGGCGAGGATCCGGCGCAGCGGCCGCCGGGCGGCGGACGGTGCGTCGGATCCGGCCGCTGCGTCGTCCCCGCCCGGTGCGCCCGGTCCACCCGGGAAGCGGGTCGCCCCGATCAGGGCGGCCGCCAGCAGGTACGCACCGGCACACCCGGCGACGATGCCGGCCAGGCCCGCGCCGTCGACCACCAGCGGGCCCAGCAGCCCGCCGGCGAGGCCGGCCAGCGACTGGGTGGCGAGTTCGAAGCCGGTCGCGGCCTCGATGTCGTCGTCCCCGACCAGCTCGGGGACGGACGTGGTCAGGCACGGGTCGAAGACCGCCTGGCAGCCGGCCAGCAGCAGTGCGGCTCCGTACATGACGGCCATCGGCGGGGTCGCGGCGTAAGTCCAGCCCGCCGTGCCGAGGGCGACCAGCCCGGCGACGGCCGCCGAGGCGCCCAGCACCGTGCGGTGCGGGCGGCGGGCGATGAGCGCGGCCACCAGCGGCGCCAGCGCGACGGCGGGCAGGGTGCTGACGGCGAGGAAGGCGCCCGAGGCGAGGCCGCGGTCCGAGCCGGCGGCGTAGCCGACCAGCCACCACACGGCGCCGACCTGGAACATCCGTCCGGCGGCCTGGGTGAGGACCTGCGCGGCCCAGACGGCGGCGAAGCGCCGGTTGCGCAGGACGAGCGGGCGGCGGCGGGCGGTCGCCCCGGTTGCTTCGGCGGCCTCGGCCGCCTGGTCCGCCGTCATGAGTGCGGCCGTTCGTCGAGGACGCGGATCAGCTTGCCGGTCCGCGCGTTGACCGCGAGCTCGTGCGGACGCACCCAGGTGACGGACAGCGGGTGGACGTGGCCGGCGGCGACCGCCTCCGGGTACAGCGGCCGCGCCGTGTGGACGCCGGCCGTGACGGCGGAGGCCAGCTCGGGGAGCCCGGCGGGGTCCCCGTCGCAGGCCAGCCGCAGGACCAGTCCGTCCCGGCCCTCCCAGCGGCGGATCACCAGCTGGACGCCGATCACCCGGCCCGTCGGGTCGGCGGCCCGGACGAGGTCGAGCACGTCCTGGGTGTACAGCGACACCGGCCCGACCCGGACGCCCTCCTGGGCCCGGCCGAGGATGCGGAACTGCCCGGCGGCGACGTCGGTCCACTCCGCGCGGTCCCCGACGGGATAGCGCAGGACGGGCATCAGCCGTCGCCGCAGGTCGGTCACCACGACCCGGCCCGGTACGCCCTCGGTGTCGATCGGCTCGCCGGTGTGGTCGTCGAGGATCTCCACCACCGTCTCCGGGGTGAACGCCCGGTGCACCCGGGTGTCCGGCCCCGGGACCGGCCGGCCGAGCAGCCCGGCGTCGACGGCGGCGTAACCGATCGACGAGACACGGGCGTTGGGGAACACCTTGCCGAGCAGCGGCTGCTGGTCCTGGTAGAGGCCCTCGCCGCCGAACAACAGCAGTTCGACGGAGGGGAGTTCGCTGCCGGAGGCCAGCAGGTGGTCGGCCAGTGCGCAGAGCGTCGTCGGGGTGCCGGCCACCACCTCGACCTCGAACTGTTCCAGGGTCTTCGCGGTCGACTCCAGGGGCGCGGCCCCGCCGATCGGCAACCGGACGTTGGAGACGGGGGAGCGGTGGAGCGAGTCGAGGATGAAGGTGTAACTGGCGTACAGGTCGCCCGCGTAGAAGAGGTCGGCGACCCGGTGCCCGGGGCGCAGCCCGGCGTCGACCAGTCCGGCGCCGAAGGAGGTGGTGAACTCCCGCCACTCCTCCCGGCTGTAGAACGAGAACTTCGGCGAGCCGGTGGTGCCGCCGCTCTTGAAGACGGCCGCCTCGTCCAGCGGCCCGGTCAGCAGCCGGTTGCCGCGAGGCGTGTTGGCCTGCCAGAACTCGGTCTGCGGGACGACCGGGAGATCGGTCAACCGCGCGGCCGACTCGGGTAGGCCGGCGTACAGGTCGGCGTAGAAGGGCGAGTTGTGACGGGCGAAGCGTATGAGTTCCGCTATGGGTTGGACGGGCATCAATTCCTGCTTTTGGGCGTGCGAGGGCGGAGCGAGGTCGCGGGTAACGCGACTTCGCCCGACGGGTCGGAGACGATTCATGGGGCCGGTGGTCGGCGGAATTCGATTCCGTTGCGACTCATCCGGTCACGGGATGGAAAACGGGCCGGGACTGCGCACCGGGTTCAGTGGTACGCGGACGGTTCGCCAGTTGATGCGACATCGGGGTTTGTGGGGTCACCCGCTCGCAGAAAGCAAGGCTATCACCCGCGTATGCCTTTGGATCTCAAGTTGACCCACCGTCAGAATGGTGTGGATACGATCCGAGGCCTGGCCGCCGGTGCGGCTTCGGTGAAAGGCGGGCGGAGGGTGAGCTGGATCTCCCGGCGGAGGGATCGGAGAGCGTTCCGCGTTCCGATCGATCGGTTTCCGTCATTTCGATAGTTGAATTGACGACATTTCATGCGAGGGCTGCCTGATTGCGGCTCGGATGTCGGAATTGACACCCACCGTTCGGCGGGTACGGCCTCCGCCTCACGGCGGGATCCGGCCGCGTTGACCGGATGTCTACCCACGGCCGCTCTACTACGGGCACTGGCCCCTTCGAGTCGCAGCACACCAACTGGTTAGGGTTCGAACATGAATCGCACGACTGTACGTCCCCCGCATCCGCCCGCGACCCTGCCGGCCCTGGAGACCGCGCTCGTCCGGCTGCGGGACCACCGCGCCGACGACCTCGACGCCATGCGCCTGGTCTGGGGCGACGAGGCCGGGATGCGCCACCTCTCGACCGGCGTCATGGACGACACCCGGATCCGGCGCAGGCTCGACGAGGCCGTGGCGACCGCCGCCGAGGTGCCGCGCCGTCACTACCAGCTGGCCGCGTGCCGCCAGGGCGACGACCGCCCCGTCGGCGGCATCCGGCTCGAGGTCGAGGACGCCACCACCGGCTACTCCGGCGTCTTCACCATGGCCCGCCACCTCCGCGGCTCCGGGTGCGCCCCCGACATCGGCTGGCTGATGCTCAAGCTCGCCTTCGCCGACCTCGGCCTCACCCGGGTGTGGAGCATGACCTCGATGGAGAACACCGACGCGGTCCGCGCGATCACCCGCTTCGGCTTCACCCCCACCGGCGAGACCGAGCGCTACTTCCCCGAGGCCGACACCACCATGCGCCTGGTGACCCTGGAGGTCCTCGCGGACACCTGGCGCGCCATGCCCGTCCCGCCCGGCGCCGTCCTCGCCCGACCCCGCGCCTGAGTCTGCGCCTGAGCCCGCGCCGTCGTGCGTGTGGCCGGTCGGCCGACGGAAAGCAGTCGGCCCTCCTCGCGCCTCCGGGGAGGAGGCGCAAGGAGGGCCGGGTGAAGTCCCGCCGTCCGCCGGTCCACCGGCGGACCGGCGGATCAGTCGTCCAGGACCATGGCCTCGGCGCACGCGGCGATGGTGAGCAGCAGGGCGTCGTCCTGGCCGGGGACGATCTTGACCGAGTAGTGCTCGCTCAGCAGCGACCACTCGCGGGAGATGTGCGCGATCTCCTGCTCGCCGTAGGTGATGGCGTACTGGTGGTCGGTGATGTTGCCGGTGACGTGGATCTCCGCGCCGTTCTCGAAGGTCACGGTGAACTTGTAGACCAGCGGGGAGAAGAGCGCCTTCTTCACGGTGGCGATGGTCTGCTCGCCGCGCTTGATGTACCGGATGTCACGGAGCGTCATGATCTTCTCGGAGATCCGGTACAGCTCGTTGCCCTCGACGTCCTGGAAGGCGATCGCACCGCTGAAGCTGAACATCTTCTCGTCGACCTGGAACGCGCGCTCGCCGTCGCGCTTGATCCAGAAGTCGTGGGTCGGGGAGAAGAACTTCTCGTCGATGTCGTAGACGACGCCCTCCGCCACCGGCTGGTGGCCGTTCATCAGCTTCTGGCCCAGGTCCATCAGGAAGTTGTCGTGGTGCTCGCCGCGGCCCTGCTGCGGCGTGTCGCTGAACAGTTCCTGCGCGATGCCGAGCAGGCCGCCGAACTCGTTGCCCATGTTCTTTTCATCCCCTGTGAGGTGCGATTGCGGGGCTGATCCTAGGAACCGGATCGGGCTCGCGGACAGCCCTGGCCGGGGTCTGTTGCACAATCTGCACAGGGCGCGGGCAAGGTCGTTGCAGGGCGAATCCGCGCAGGTCAGCAGGGGTGCCGGGGAAGCACACGAACGGCCCGGCCGTGGGGCGGCGTCAGGTCGCCAGGGTCTCGCAGAGGTTCTCCGCCCGGCGCTGCCGCAGCACCTGCGGCTGGCCGTCCGGGTGGATCAGCAGCGTCACCCCGCCGCTGAACAGGAAGTCGCCGGGCGCGTGGTACGGGTTGCCGGGGTGGATCGCGGCGCTGATGTGCGAGGAGGCGGGGATCCGCCACAGCCGGCTGCCGTCCGGCAGGTAGTCGAGCGTGCCCCGGCCGCTCTGGTCGCGCTCGACGCTGCGTCCGCTGTCCACGTCGGTGTAGCGCAGCACCAGCGGACCCCTGAACAGCACCCGCTCCGGCGAGCCGTCCGGGTAGCGGGCGGCGGTCCGGATCTCCTCACCGTCCGTCACGATCCCGATGTGCAGGTGGAAGTCACAGAGCGTGCCCGCCGGGTAGTCCCGGGGCTGGCTCCGGTACGGCTGCCAGCCGTCGTCGTCACCCCCCGCGGCGCCGGCGGCCGGGGCCCCGGCCAGCAGCAGGGCGGCCACCGAGGCCACTGCGGCGAGCACGGCGGACGGACGGCGCAGACGGCGCAGACGGTTCGGGCGTGCGGACGTGCTCGGGCGTACGGACATGGCGGCCCCTCCGGACGGACGACGGCGACGGACGCGCACCCCCTGCCGGGCACGGCGCGCAGTGGCTATCCTCGGACGCCGGGACGGCGCCCGCGATGCTTTCGGCCCCCGCCGAAACCCACCGGTAGCGCCAACCTGACGTGCCGAGGTGTCGGGGAGCGGAGGGGCCCAGTGCTGCGCATCCACTTCACCGCCGAGGACCTGCTCGGCGTCCGCTTCGCCGACGGCCCGGTGCCGCTGCTGGAACTCGGTCTCGCCGTGGCGATGCTGCAACGCCGCGACGGCGGCCCGGGCTTCGCCCGCCGACGCCGGGCCCTCGGCACCCCCCGGGTCAGGGCCGCCCTGGCGCCGCTGCGGCAACTCGTCCCGCCCAGCGGCGCGGGCCCGCTGTTCCTCGACCCGCCCAGCCCGGACCTCGACCAGGGCCTGGACCTGGTCCGCCGCGCCACCGCCACCCAGGTGCGGGCGGACCTGACCCGGATCACCACGGCCGGACTGCCCGCCACCGCCCTGCTGCGCCGCCTCGCCGACCAGGACCAGGACGCCTGGCGGTACCTGGAACGGGCGATGCGCGCCGCCTACCCGGACCTGGTCGGTGCCGCCTGGCCGCAGCTGCGGGCCGGTTTCGACACCGACCTCGCCTGGCGCGGTCGGGTCCAGCGCGAACAGGGCCTGCGCGGGATGCTGGCCGGCCTGTACCCGGGCAGCCGCTGGCGGGCCGCCGTGCTGGAGATCCCGGCCCGCCGCGAGGTCGACGTCCGACTCGACGGGGCCGGCCTGCTGCTCATGCCCTCCGCCCAGTGGACCGGCGGCCCGCTGGCCGGCCGGTACTCCGGCGGCACCCTCCTGGTGTACCCGGCGCTCACCCCGCTGCCGTACCTCCACCTCCCCGAGCCCGCCCCCGGGACCGCCGACGACCCGATCGCCACCCTCCTGGGCCGCACCCGCGCCGCCGTCCTCCGCCTCACGGCCGACGAGCCGACCACCAGCCGACTCGCCGCCGAGCTCGGGATCAGCCTCCCCACCGCCTCCGAACACACCCGTGCCCTCCGCAACGCCGGCCTGATCACCACCGCCCGCACCGGCCGCGCCGTCCGCCACAGTTGCACGTCCCTGGGCCACCACCTCCTCACCGCCGGGGCGACGCGGGACGGCTGAGGGGGCGGGGCTCCCACCGGGGTCAGCGGCGGACGAGGGCCTCGCGGGTGAGGTCGGCGAGGGTGGGGTTGCCAACTGTTGTCAATTTCATCGAGATTCCTCAATAATCCGGGCATTTCGCACGCTTGCCGGTGGCGAGCGGTACGGTCGCCTGGTGATCGTGACGCAGGCGTACCGCTTTGCGCTCGACCCGACGCCACGTCAGGTCGGTGCGCTGCTGCGGCATGCCGGGGCGGCACGGGTGGCCTACAACTGGGCGCTGACGCGGGTGAAGGCGAACCTGTCCCAGCGGGAGGCGGAGAGGTCCTACGGCGTGGAGGACCTGACGCCGTCGTTCGGCTGGTCGATGTACTCCCTGCGCAAGGCGTGGAACCAGGCCAAGGCCGAGGCCGCGCCGTGGTGGGCGGAGTGTTCCAAGGAGGCGTACGCCACGGGCCTGGAGCAGCTCGCCACGGGACTGAGGAACTGGTCCGACTCCAGGAACGGCAGGCGCAAGGGCCGCCCGACGGGCTTCCCGCGCTTCAAATCGAAGCACAAGGCCGTCAAGTCGTGCCGGTTCACCACCGGCGCCATCCGCCTGGACGGGCGCACGCACGTCGTGCTTCCCGTTCTCTGCCGGATCAAGACCCATGAGTCCACCCGCAAGCTGGCCCGCCGGGTCGAGAACGGCACCGCGAGGATCAAGTCCGCGACCGTGCGCCTGGATGCCGGGCGCTGGTACGTCTCCTTCTCGGTCGAGGTCGAGCGGCCGGATGTGACGCCGAGGCGGCCGGACGCGGTGGTCGGCGTCGATCTCGGTGTGAAGACCCTCGCAGTGTTCTCCGACGGTCGGCCCCCGGCCGTGAATCCGAAACACTACGATCACGCCCGGAAGAAACTCCGCCGCCTGTCCCGCACCGTCTCCCGGCGAGCCGGGCCCGACCACCGCACCGGCGCGCAGCCATCGAAGCGATGGCTGCGCGCCAACGAGCAGCGCAACAAGGTCCACCACCGCATCGCCGACCTGCGCCGCGACAGCATCCACAAACTCACCACCGACCTCGCCCGCGAGTACGGCACCATCGTGGTCGAGGACCTCAACGTCGCCGGGATGGTGAAGAACCGCAGGCTCGCCCGGACCGTGTCCGATGCCGGATTCGGCGAGATCCGCCGCCAGTTGTCGTACAAGACCGTGTGGAACGGCGGTCGGCTCGAAGTCGCCGACCGGTGGTTCCCCAGCTCCAAGACGTGCTCCCACTGCCAGGCAGTGAAACCCAAGCTGCCCCTGCGAGTGCGTACGTTCAGCTGTGAACAGTGCGGGCTGGTCATCGACCGCGATGAGAATGCCGCACGCAACCTCGCTTCCCTCGTGAAGCACCACGTCGCCGGGAGTGGCCCGGAGACGCGAAACGGACGTGGAGCCGACCGTAAGACGGGACCTGGTCCCGCCGGTGGCCGAGAAGCGTCTACCTCGCACCGGCCCTCCAAGCCGGATCAGACGAGGACCTTTGCCCAGCAATGGGCAAATCCCTGAGATTCACTGATCTCTCAAGGAACGGTAGAGGCCCCAGCGGTCGAAGGCGCTGACATTGGCCCGCTGGGTGGACTCGTCCCCGGCCCCGCCCGCCACGTAGGAGAGCACCGACGGTGCCAGCGCCGACCGGGCCCGGGCCTCCAGGTCGGCGAAGGTCATGGGCATCGTCGGCAGCACGCCGCCGAGCCCGTTGAGGTAGATCTCGTTCTGGTAGTCGCCGAATTGCGGGGTCATCGTGCTCGACCTTTCTTTCACGGGTGGGGTTCCCGGTGCGCGCTGCTCCGGATGGTGCGGAGGATGTGGTGGGCCCAGTCGGCGGGGCGGGTGTGGCCGAGGAGGGCGGAGAGGCGGGTCATGCGGCGGTGGCGTTCGGCCGGGGGGAGGTCGAGGGCGTGGGCGAGGACGGTGGTGAGGTCCTCGGGGGAGCGGGGGTCGGTGAGCAGGGCGGCCTCGCCGAGTTCGGCGGCGGCGCCGGTGTAGCGGGAGAGGACGAGGACGCCCGGGTCGGTGCCGGGGTGGGGGAGCAGTGCGGCCCGGGCGGCGACGAACTCCTTGGCGGTGAGGTTCATGCCGTCCTGGAGGGAGGTGATCCAGAGGACGTCGGCGGTGAGGTACTGGTCGATGACCTCAGTGGTGGAGAGGCGGCGCGGCAGGTAGTCGATGGGTTGCCAATCTCCGTACTGCCAGCGGGTGTTGGTCTCGGCGACGCGCTGTTCGAGCCGACTGCGGGTGGTGTCGTAGGCGGTGATGCCGGGCTCGGGCGGCGGGCAGACGAGGCGGAAGGTGAGCCGGCCGCGCAGGTCGGGGCGGTGGGTGAGCAGGCGGTCGACGGCGTCGACCTTCTGGACCGGGGCCTTGGCGTAGTCGAGGCGTTCGACGGAGAGCACGACGCGCCGGTCGGCCGGGCGGTGGTGCAGTGCGCGGAGCCGGTGCGGCACGCGCAGACGGGCGAGCCGCTCGACGGCCGGCCGGTCGATGCCGAGCGGGTGGACGGTGGTGCGCGGCGGCCGGGGGTGGCCGGCGAGGGTCCGGCGGAAGTGCGCGGCGAAGGCCTCGGTGTGGAAGCCGGCCCAGTCGAGGCAGCCGAGTGAGGCGCGCAGTTCGGCGGCGACGGGGAGAGTGGCGAAGGTTTCCGGGGCGGGGAACGGGGTGTGGTGGAAGAGCCCGGTGCTGAGGTCGGGTCTGGCCCGGCGGAGCAGGCCGGGGACGAGCCAGAGGTTGTAGTCGTGGAGCCAGACGGTGGCGCCGGGGGCGGCCTGGGCGCTGATCTGGTGGGCGAAGCGGGCGTTGACGGTGCGGTAGTCGGCCCAGGAGCGCTCGTCGAAGACGGCCCGGTCCGGCTCGGACATCAGGACCGGCCAGAGCGTCTCCTTGCAGGCGCGGTGGAAGTAGCCGCTCCAGGTGCCCGGCTCCACGGGGACGGCGGCCAGCGGTGGGGCGGAGGCGGGGTGCGGGAGCGGGGCGTGCCGGTCGCGGCCGGTGCGGGCGGTGACCCAGACGCCGGGCAGGTGGTCGGCGAAGGCGCTGGTCAGGGTGGGCAGGATGCCGTTGGGGCTGCTGGGCGGCTGCCAGCTCTCGCCGTTCCAGTGCAGGGGCGGGCGGTGGTAGGCGACCACGAGGGAGTGCCGGCCGGCGGGCTGGGGTTCCGGTGCCGGGGGGAGCCAGCCGAGCGTGCGGAGCGCCGCGTGGATGCCGGCCGCGCCGGGCCGGCCGGGGTGCTGCACCCGGGGGTCGTCGGCGAGGGCGGTGAGCAGCGCGGGTTCGGCTCCGGCGACGACCACCGCGTGGGCGCCGGTGCGGAACAGCGAGAGGTCGTTGAGGGAGTCGCCGGCGACCAGGATCCCGTCGGGCTGCCAGCCCAGCTTTCCGGCCAGGGCCCGGAGGGCGTTGCCCTTGGAGGCGCCCGGCGGCAGGACGTCGAAGTAGCGGTCCGCCGAGTACTCCCAGGTGCAGCCGAGGGCTTCGACGGCTGCGGTGAGTTCGGGCGTGAGCCCGTTCGGGGGGAGGTGGTAGGAGCACCGGCCGTCCTGGGAGACGCCGTGCTGGTAGGCGAGTTCGGGGAAGCGGCGCAGTGCGGCGCGGATCCGCTCCGGGCCCGGCCAGCCGGTGCGCAGCTGGTCCTGGACGGTGTCGACGGGGGTGAGGTCGGTGCCGTCGATGACGGTGGCGCCGACGTCGGCGATGATCCACCGGGGGCGGGGGACGAGCGGATCCCGGAGGACTTCGCGGATCGAGGCCAGTCCGCGTCCGGTGGCGAAGACCGTGGTCACCTCGGGGTGGCGGGCCAGGGCGTCCCGTAATCGCCGGCGGTCGTCCGGGGTGCCGCCGAGCAGGGTGCCGTCCAGATCGGTGACCAGAATCTTCGACATCCGACGGACGCTAACACGATCACGCCCGGTGGTGAAGCGTTCACGTCATGCTGGTAGTGGTGGCCAGGAGGCGGTCGAGTTCCGGCGCGTGCAGGGCCGCGCTGGAGCCGGGGCCGGTGGTCGCCGCCGCCCCGCAGACCGATGCGGCGGCGAGGCAGTCCGGCAGGCTCCAGCCGCCGAGGAGCCCGTGCACCAGACCGGCGTTGAAGCAGTCGCCCGCCGCCGTCGCATCGACGACGGCGGCCCCGGCGACGGTCCGGGCGGCCGGGACGTCGTGGCGCTCGCCGTCGCGGACGGCCGTGGCACCCCGCGCGCCGCGGGTGACCACCAGGGTCGGCACCAGCCGGGAGAGGAGGTCGACCGCCTCGTCCAGGCCGTCGGCGCCGGTGAGCCGCAGGGCTTCCCCGTCGTTCGGCGTGAAGACGTCGACCAGCGCGAGGACTTCGCGGACGGCCGGGTCGGCGAGGCTCGCGGGCGCGTCGTGGCAGTCCATCACCACCAGCGTGCCCAGCTGCCGCGCGGCCCGGCACGCCGCCACCGTCCCCTCGTCCCACCGCAGTTGGGGCAGCAGCAGGACGCGCGGGCGGAAGCGTCGCAGCAGCGGGACGAGCGGCTCCGGCTCGACCCGGTCCTGGAAGCTGACCATCGCCCGGTCGCCCTCGGACGCCAGGGCGACGGTCAGACTCCGTACCGGGAACGGGTGTCGGCGGAACGCGGCCTCGTCCAGGCCCTCCTGCCGGGCGCAGGACAGCACCTGGGCGCTGAACGGGTCGGTGCCGAAGTCCGCGCTCCACACCACCCGCCGGCCGAGCCGGTGCAGCGCCATCGCCGGCGTGTACGCACCGCCCGGCACCAGCCCGAAGCCGTCCGCGAACACCTCCGTCCCCGGCCGCACCGGCCGGTCCAGGCCGTGGAACACCAGATCGCTGAAGTACGGCCCCGCAACCAGGACTTCGTACGGCGGTAAGGCCCCGTTCGTCTCCATCCGGCGAGCATACGGCGCCGGCCCGGCACCGGCACCCGGCATCAGGGTTGCCGGGTGCCGGGTGCCGGGTGCCGGCGCCGGTGCCGGTCAGCTCAGGGTGCGGACGGCGGCGGCGTCGTACGGGCGGAGCTCGGTGAAGCGGTCGCCGAGGACCTTGGCGGCCCACTCCGGGTCCTGGAGCAGGGCGCGGCCGACGGCGACGAGGTCGAACTCGTCGCGCTCCAGGCGGTCGAGGAGGTTGTCGATGCCCTGGACGGAGGAGCCCTCGCCGGCGAAGGCGCCGAGGAAGTCGCCGGCCAGGCCGACGGAGCCGACGGTGATGGTGGGGCGGCCGGTGAGCTTCTTGGTCCAGCCGGCCAGGTTGAGGTCGGAGCCGTCGAACTCGGGGACCCAGTAGCGGCGGGTCGAGGCGTGGAAGGCGTCGACGCCGGCCTCGGCGAGCGGGGTGAGGATCGCCTCCAGCTCCTCGGGCGTCTCGGCGAGGCGGGCGTCGTAGTTCTCCGACTTCCACTGCGAGTAGCGGAAGATCACCGGGAACTCGGGGGAGACGGCGGCGCGGACGGCGGCGACGAGCTCGGCGGTGAACTTCGTCCGGGCGACCGGGTCGCCGCCGTAGGCGTCGGTGCGGCGGTTGGTGCCGGCCCACAGGAACTGGTCGAGCAGGTAGCCGTGGGCGCCGTGCAGTTCGACGCCGTCGAAGCCGATCCGCTCGGCGGCCGCGGCGGCCTCCGCGAAGGCGCCGATGACGGCGTCCAGGTCGGCCCGGGTCATCGCCCGGCCGGTTCCCTCGGTGCCGTCCAGCCGGATGCCGGACGGGCCGACGGCGGGGGCGTCGGCGAACGGCGGGTCGCCCTGCTTGCGCACCATGCCGATGTGCCACAGCTGCGGCACGATGGTGCCGCCCGCGGCGTGGACGGACTCGGCGACCTCGGCCCACCCGGCGAGCTGCTCCTCGCCGTGGAAGCGCGGGATGCGGTCGCTCTGGCCCGCGGACTCGTGGCCGACGTACGTGCCCTCGGTGACGATCAGGCCGACGCCCGCGGCGGCGCGGCGGGCGTAGTAGGAGCGCACGTCCTCGCCGGGCACCCCGCCCGGGGAGAACTGGCGCGTCATCGGGGCCATGGCGATGCGGTTGGGCACGGTCAGGCCGTTGATCGTGACGGGCCGGGAGAGGATCTCGGCCGCGCGGGAGGCGGAGGGCTCGGTGACGGTCATGGGGTTCCTCGCGGGTTGCGGTGGTGTGCGCCGCGACGGAAACGGTCGCGGGTGCGCGGGTGCAAACCAGCCGGAGGGCCTCCGCATTTCGCCGATCGCCGGTGACCTGCCGTGATCCACGCCACTCTCCGCCCCGGGGCGGCCGGATCCGGCGGGCGGCCGGGCGCGCGGCACGGAGTCGGGGGACCATGCGGGCATGGACAGTGAGACGGTGGTGCGGACCCGTCGCTCCCTGCACGCGGTGGCCGAGCTGGTGCTGGCCGGGCCGCAGCACCGGGACAGCGGGACGATCCGCCTGCGGGCCTGCGCGGGAGGCTTCGGGACGGTCGCCGAGCCGTGGCTGCGGGTGGTCGGGGCCGAGCTGGTGGGGCGCGGGAGGGCGGTGTCGCTCGAACGGACCAGCTGCGTCGCGCTCGGCGCGGCGCTCGGGCTCGGTGTCGGTGCCCCCGACGGGGTGTACCAGGACGGGCCGGGCGTCGCCGCCGACCACGCGATCGAGGTGGACCCGGCCGCGGCCCGGTGGCTCGCGCACTGCTTCGCGCTCGGCGAGGCGGCGCTGCGCGCCCTGTTCCCCGAGGCGGAGCCGGTCATCTGGCCCGAGCACTTCGACATCGCGGTGACCGTCGGCGCGGTGAACTACGGGGTCTCGCCGGGCGACGCCTTCCAAGGCGAGCCGTACGCCTACGTCGGCCCGCACGCCCTGCGGCAGGGGGAGTTCTGGAACGCGCCGTTCGGCGCCGCCCGGACGGTCCGTGAACTCGGCGGGGCCGGCGGCCTGATGGACTTCCTGGAGCAGGGCCGCCGGCTGGCCGGCGGAGCCTGACGGAGCCGCCCGCCGCCGCCGTCGACCACCGGGGGCGGCCGACGGCGGCGGGGAGTCGTCAGCGGGGAGCCGTCAGCGGTGGTGCCAGGTCACCGAGAAGTCGGTGCCGTCGCTGAGCGCGGAGGTGGTGGCCTTGGTGACGCCGTTCTTGGCCATGTCGATGAGCGAGGGGTTCGCCGCGCCGAGGTCCTTCCCGTTGACCTTGGCGTCGGTGAAGCGGACGACGTCGAAGTCGGCCAGCGGGAGGACGCCGAAGAGGCTGGACGGGGCCTCGGCGATCACCTCGGCGGAGGCCAGGGCGGCGTTCTTCAGCGACTTGTCGATGACGTGGGACCAGCCCTGCGTGGTGTCGGACAGGGTGAGGGTGAAGGCGCCGCTGCCGTCGGTGGTGACGCTCGCGGTGAAGTGGTCGCCGGGGCGCACGGTGTCCTTGAAGGTGGACGGGTAGGCCGGGTACATCTCGTACCAGGACGAGTACACCGGGGAGCCGCCGGAGCAGTCCGCCTCGGTGCCGATCTGCTCGACCGTCTTGCTGCCGTCGCCGTCGAGCCCGATCCAGAAACCGGACCAGGCGTCGGACTTGGCGCAGTCGACGGCCGGCTGGACCCAGCCGGCGCTGACGCTGGTGAACCGGCCGCCGGTGGCGGAGTACCCGGCCCAGTTGCTGCTGGTGCCGTGCAGGACGGCGTCGCCGGGGTGGTGCGCGGCGATCGGGGACTGGAACGGGAGGACGGCTGGGACGGCTGGCGATCCGCTGCCGAGCAGTGCCAGCAGGGTGGTGGCGGTGACGAGGGCGCGTCGACGGGCTTTGGACATGGCTGATCCCAGGGGAAGGGGGACGGGGTTGACCAAGCGTCGACAAAGCTAGTGGCAGCGCTCCGGGGTGAGCGGGCACCGAGGGCCGGCGGACCCCGGAATCCCCTGGTCGGCCCAGTACGGGCGGCTGCGATGCTGGTGGCCGTGAGCGGACATCAGACGGTGGGTGTGGTGGGGCTGGGCCGCATGGGGCTGACCCTCGCGGCCGGTTTCAGCAGGGCGGTGGGAGCCGAGGGGGTGTTCGCGGCCGGGCGTTCCCCGGCGAGCGTCGCGCGGTTGCGGGCCGCCGTGCCCGGTGCGACGGTCCTGCCGCTGCCGGACCTGCCCGACCGCGCCGAGGTGATCGTGCTGTGCGTGCGCAACGCGGACCTGCCGTCCGTCCTCGACGGGCTGCGCCCGCGGCTGGGCCCCCGGCACGTGGTGGTCGCCGTCAACAACGGCCTGTTGCTGCGGGTGCTGGCGGAGGCCGTCGAGGGCCCGGTGGCCAAGCTGATCCCGAGCGTGGGCAATGAGGCCGGAGTCGGCGCGACGCTCCTGGTGCCCGGCGAGCGGCTGACCGAGCGGGGCACGGAGGACCTGCTGGCCCTGCTGCGGGCCTTCTCGACCCCGTTCGTGATCGCGGAGGACCAGGGCCGGGCGGCGACCGACCTGGCGTCCTGCGGCCCGGCACTGCTGGCCGCCGCCGCCCGGGCGATGGTCGACGCGCAGCAGGAACGCGGCGCCCCGCTGCCGCGGGAGCTGGCGGAACAGCTCGTCATGCAGGGCCTGCGGGCCGCGAGCCGGCTGGTCGGCCAGGGCGCGGGCCTGGACGAGGTCGTCCAGCGGGTCGCGGTCCCCGGCGGCAACACGGCCGCCGCCCTCGACGCCGCCCGTGACGGCCTCACCGCGGCATGGCACGCCGCCTTCGAGGCGACGGCGGACAACGAACGTTCCAAGCCCGCCCCCGAACTCGGCTGAACCGGGCCCGCCCCGCCGGCCGGCAGGTGCCGGCGGTGCCCTCAGCGCCCTGGCGGGGGACCTCAGTCGCCAGGGGCGCCTTGCTGAGGCCGTAGAGCACGACCACGGTCCACTTGTCGGCGATGAGCTCGACCGCCAGACGCGCCGGACAGTCGGCGAGAAAGGGATCGCCGGGACCGAAACCGCTCATGGCGCCAGAGGTACCTGCCGGTTCCCATCGGAAACCTAGCCTGGAATCGCTCCCCTCCTCCTTCGAAGCCAGGAGAGTCATGCGAGTCATGCGAGCCATCACCCAGCAGACGCTCGGCGGTCCCGAGGTGCTCACCGTCGTGGACGCGCCCGTGCCCCAGCCCCTCCCGACCGAGGTCCTCGTCCGGGTCAAGGCGATCGGGTTGAACCCGCTGGAGGCGCGCCTGCGCGCCGGCGAGTTCCCGCTGATCGGTCCGCCGCCGTTCACCCTCGGCTGGGACATCAGCGGCGTGGTCGAGGAGGCGCCGCAGACGTGGCGGTTCAGGCCCGGCGACGAGGTGTTCGGGATGCCGCTGTTCCCACGGGCGGCGAGCGCGTACGCCGAGGTCGTGTCGGCCCCGGCGCTGCACCTGGCACGCAAGCCGGCGTCGCTCTCGCACGTCGAGGCGGCGGCGCTGCCGGTCGTCGGGCTGACGGCGTGGCAGGGCCTCGTCGACCTGGGCGGCGTGACCGAGGGCGACCGCGTCCTGGTCCACGGCGGCGGTGGCGGGGTCGGCCACGTCGCGGTCCAGATCGCGAAAGCGCTCGGCGCGCACGTGATCGCGACGGCCGGCGGGAGCAAGCGGGAGTTCGTCGAGGGGCTCGGCGCCGACGAGGTGATCGACTACACGGCGGTCGACTTCACCGAGGCGGTCCGCGACATCGACGTCGTGCTCGACACGATCGGCGGCGACACCGTCGAGCGGTCGCTCGACGTGCTCCGCCCGGGCGGTCACCTGGTGACGGCGGTCGCCGAGGAGAATGCGGAGCTCGCCGCCCGGTACGAGGCGGCCGGCCTGCGCTTCAGCGGTATCGCGGTCGACCCCGATCCAGTGGGCCTGCGAGGTCTCGTCGAACTCGTCGAACAGGGCAGGCTCCGGGTCCACGTGCAGGAGACGTTCCCGTTCGAGCGCGTCGCCGACGCGCACCGGCTGCTCGACCGCGGTCACCTCCAGGGCAAGCTGGTGCTCACCGTCTGATTCATTCCGGCGGCTGAGCTGCTCAGCGCCTCGTCTCGTACCTGGTCAGGACCACGCCGCCGGGGAACGTCCGGGTCTCCACCAGGGTCAGGTTCACCCAGCTGTCCAGCGCGGTGAAGAACGGCGTGCCGCCGCCCACCAGGACCGGATGGGCGGCGACCACGTACTCGTCGATCAGCCCGGCGCGCATGGCCGCCCCGGCGAGGGTCGCGCCGCCGATGCTCATCGGGCCGCCGTCCTCGGCCTTGAGCCGGGTGATCTCGGCGATCGCGTCACCGGAGACCAGGCGGGCGTTCCAGTCGACCTCGTCGATCGTCGAGGAGAACACCACCTTCGGCGTGTCCCGCCAGTTCCGCGCGAACTCGATCTGTGCCGCGGTGGCGTCGGGCTGCTGGTCGCCGGTCGGCCAGTAGGAGCTCATCGTCTCCCACAGCTTGCGCCCGTACAGCGACAGGCCGCTCGCCAGCTCGTAGTCGAGCCACCACTGGAACAGCTCGGGGCTCGGCGGTCCGCTCCAGCCGATGTCGTCGCCGGGCGCGGCGATGTAGCCGTCCAGGGTCAGGTTCATGCCGTAGACCAGTTTCCGCATGGCCCAGCCTTCCTCGTGCTCTGGGCTCAGCGTCGTGCACCCGGCCGACCCGGGCAAGCCGCGTTTTGTCTCGGGCCTCGGGGAGGGGTAGTGTTCACTGGTCGCTCGGCAGGGAGCACCGGACACGCGGTTGCGCGGACGGTCCCGGGGCGGCCAATCCCTTGAACTACCACTTCCGGTTCGTGCCGGTCGTTTCGCCTTTTCGCGTCTCGGCTCGGTGCTTATTCGGTGTGTGCGTTTATCGGATTGCGGCTGGATTCGCTTTTCGGAGCGGGGGTCGGCTAGAGTTTGAAACGTCGGACAGGGCGTCAAGCCCCGGAAGACACCGGCGAGTTGGATGATGAAGCCCCGGAAAACGGAGCGGAAAACATCTGATAAGCTGGAAACGCGAAAGAACGAAGCGCCCGGAGGGCCCGCTGGAAGGCGGTCCGAAGGAAGTGTCCGTTCCTTGAGAACTCAACAGCGTGCCAAAAGTCAACGCCA
>NZ_JBHVUS010000051.1:41648-55052 GCF_042884005.1 Kitasatospora sp. NPDC058162 | reverse complement strand
TCGAACCGCACGGCCCCATCGAGACCGAAGCCGCCCGCCGCCTCGCCGACGACCTCAAGAACGAGTGATCACCCAGTTACCCAACACTTTCTCAGGCGACCGGGCAGGCTTCGATCAGCGCATCGACCACGACGCCGATCGAGGGACGCGCGGTCGAGGTGGAACGCCAGACGGCGAAGACCCGGCGCCGTGGGGCGTCCACCAGGGGTGCGAACCGTACCGGAGCGGCGGCCGGTTCACGTCCCAGGCGCGGGATGATGGCGATTCCCAGTCCCGCCGCGACCAGGGCCAACTGCGTGGGGTGCTCCGAGGCGGTGTGGGCGATGCGGGCACGCTTGATGTTGCGCACCAGCCATTCGTGGCACAGCTGCCCGTCGCTCGAGGTGATCCACTGCTCATCGCCGAGGTCGGCCAGGCTCAGTGTCGGGTGGCCGGCGAGCCGGTGGTCCGGGGGCAGGGCGATGTCGTACGTGTCGTCGAGGAGGGCGCGGTGGTCCAGCCCCTGGGGCAGGGCGAGCGGATCACCGGTCCAGTCCTCGACGACGGCCAGGTCGAGCAGCCCGCGCCGCACCGCCGGGACGGCTTCGTACGGTTCCTGCTCCCGCGCCGACACCGTCAGCTCCGGGTACCGGGCCCGCAGGGCCCGCAGGGCCGAGGGGAGCAGCGCGCGGGCGGCGGTGGGGAAGGCCGCGATCGTGAGGTCGCCGGTCACCAGTCCGTGGTGCTGCGCCATCGTCGCCATGACGCGTTCCACGTGCGCGAGCAGTTCCGCGGCCTCCCCGGCGAGCAGGGTGCCCGCCTCGGTCAGGCGAATGCCCCGGCCTTGACGTTCCACCAGGTGGGTGCCGGTCTCCTGCTCCAGCCGCGCCATCTGCTGCGAGACCGCCGAGGTGGTGACGTGCAGGAGCCGGGCCGCGCCCACGACGGATCCGGTCGTCGCCACCGCGTGCAGCACCCGCAGGCGTTCAAGGTTCAACATCTCAGGGATGCTACGAGATGCAGTCAAGAAACATTCACTTGTGCTGTCCGGTGATCGAATCCAGAGTGGGCGCGGTGCGACGGGCCGTCGCGAATGGCGACGGGGGTATGCCGAGTGACGTCTCGGCGTGCACGCCATTCGGCCTTCTGCCCGCGTCCGGCCGGTGCCGCTCCTGCCCCACCCGCCGACCCGTCAGTCGGCGGGTGGGGCAGGACGGGCACCCCTGGCGTCGCGTGTCTTCGGGTGGACGGCCCGGGGGGCGTGCTCAGACGGTGTACCCGGCGTGCGGGGTGCCGCGCTCCCAGACGGTCTCGAAGGCGTAGGACACCCGCTGCACCACGGCCGGGTCCTCGCAGTACTCGTGCCCGGCCCAGTCGCCGTCGCCGGTGAACCAGTGGAACAGCACCAGGCGGTCGTCGATCAGCCACAGGTCGTTGCCGGGCAGCGGGATGTCCGAGGCCAGCCGCCGCGGCAGCCAGCGCACCTGCTCGCCGGCCGCGAGGTTCACCGGGGTGAGCGCGTGCTCCCAGCGGATGTAGTCGGTGACCGGCTCGGAGACGATCCGCGCCCGGCGCATCCGCACGCCCCGGCCGACGGTCTCCCGGACCAGCGGCACCCAGCCGGACCACCAGTCGGAGTCCGGGTCGGTGTCGACCGCGCCGGAGCGCTTGAACTCCGCGAACTCGGCGGCCTCGCCGCCGACTCCGTAGGCGTCCCGCATCTCCAGGTGGACGGCCGTACGGCGGGCGCCCCGCAAGAGGGCGGAGAAGTCGGGCAGGTGCTCGGTCATCACGGGCCTTTCGTGGGGTGGGTGGGTACGGGCATCGGCTGTGTGTCGGGTGTGGGCGTCGGCCACGGGCCGGTGTGGGCGTCGGCTACAGCCGGGTGCGAGCGTGGGCGGCGAGGCGGCGGAGGGTGGCGTGGGCGGGCGGGCCCCAGCTGGCCTTGCCGCCCGGGCGGCCGTGGCGGCCGGCCTCGCCGATGTGGATGCCGCCGAGGGCGAGCATGACGGCCCAGCCGCGGGCGCGGCGCAGGGTCGCCGGGTCCTGGGTGGGCCGGTAGGCCCGGTGGAAGAGGTCGGCGCCGCCGTCCGGGAGCAGGGACCAGGCGGCGGCGAGGTCGCCAGCCGGGTCGCCCGCGCAGAGCGTGCCGAAGTCGATGATCCCGCAGAGGGTGCCGTCGGCGGTGAGGACGTTGGCCGGGTGGAGGTCGCCGTGGATCCACAGGGCCGGGCCGGTCCAGGCGGGCGCGGTGACGGCGTCCTCCCAGATGGCGCGGATGGTGTCCGGGTCAGGGATCAGCCCCATGGCGGCGGCCGAGGCGAGCCCCTTGACGACGTGCTCGGCCTGGTCGGCCAGCGGCCCACCCCTGGCGCCGGTGGGCGCCGAGGCGGGGGCGGGCCGGTGGAGGGCGGTCAGGAAGGCGGCCAGGGTCTCGGCCGCCGCCTCGGCGCGGGTGACGGGGGCGCGGTCGGCGGGCGTGCCCGGCACCCAGGTGGTGACCAGCCAGGGGTGGGGGAAGCGCTCGGACGGCTCACCGAGGCGCCGGGGTGCCGGGATCGGCAGGGGGAGGGGCTGCGGGAGGGCCGGCAGCCAGTCATGTTCCTTGCGCAGCATGGCACTTGCGGCCTCCGTAACCCAGGGCAGTCGGACGGCGAGGTCGTCGCCGAGCCGCCACATCTGGTTGTCCCAGCCGCGCGCGCCGAGACGGAGGGGGAGGCCGGCCAGGTCGGGATGCTGGTCGCGCAGGAGCTCCCGCACCAGGTCCTCGGTGATCTCGATCGCGGTATGGGTCATGGAGGGAAGGGTAGTTGGGCCGCCGTGGACACCCAGGCGCCCGAGGCCAGTCAGAGGGCGGTGGAGAGCGCTACGTGGCGCCACTGGTCGAGTTCACGCCCCACCAGGTCCAGTTTCGCCTCGACGCGCTCGACCGCGTCCGCGCCCAACTGCAGGCGCAGGGGCGGCTCGGCGGTCTCGGTGACGTCGACGATGGCCTTGGCGGCCTTCACCGGGTCGCCCGGCTGGCGGCCGTCGTAGTGGACCAGCCCTTCGCGCACCGGTCCCGAGCCTTCGGTGTAGTCGGCGATGGTGGCCGGTTCGATCCGCAGGCTGGAGCCGCTCAGGAAGTCCGTGCGGAAGCCGCCCGGTTCGATGATCGTGACCCGGACGCCGAGCGGGGCCAGTTCGCCGTGCAGGGCTTCGGAGATGCCCTCGACGGCGAACTTCGACGCGCCGTACAGGCCGGCTGCCGGTGCGGCGGCGAAACCGGCCACGGAGCCGATGGTCAGGACGTGCCCGGACCGCTGGGCCCGCAAGGTCGGTAGGGTCGCCCGCAAGGTGTTGAGCACACCGAACACATTGACGTCGAACAGTGCCCGGGCGGCCTCGTCCGGCACCTCCTCGACCGCGCCGACCAGACCGTAGCCGGCGTTGTTGACCACGACGTCGATCCGGCCGAATCGGGCCAGCCCGGCCTGCACAGCGGCCGTCAGCTGCGCCGGGTCGGTCACGTCCGCGGTCACCGCTAGCAGTCCGTCCGGCTCGTGCGGGTACGCCTCGCGTACCGCGGAGGCGTCCCTCGCCGTGGCGATCACGCTGTGCCCCCGTTCCAGCGCCGCACGGGTGATCTCCGCGCCGAGCCCGCGCGATGCGCCGGTGACAAACCAGATACTCATGTTCTCCCCTGTTCCGATGGACCCGATGGGTCGATGGACCCGACGCTAGGTCCTAGAGTCGGGTCTAGATCAACAGCTGTGTGATGGGGGATCGTTCATGGACCTGAGCATCGGTGAGGTGGCGCAGCGCAGTGGACTGAGCGTGCACGCGCTGCGGTTCTATGAGCGGGAGGGCCTGTTCGCCAACCCCGTGCGACGCCTGGCCAACGGCCGTCGGATCTATCACGAGGAAGACCTGGAGTGCCTGGCGATCTGCACGAAGCTGCGTTCCTCCGGCATGTCCTTGGCGGAGATCCGGCGGTACATCGAGCTGGCCCGCGAGGGTGCCGGCAACGAACGCGAACGGCTTGAGCTGTTGCGCCGGCACCAGGACCATGTGGAGGGGCAGATCCGGGAGTTGCAGCGAACCCTGGACATGATGCGGGACAAGGTGCGGATCTACGAGGACCATCTCGCCCGCGGCGAAGCCGACCGACTCTGGAACCCGACCCGCCCGGATGCCGGGCAGGGTCTTTAGGGGGCCGGGATTGTGGGCGCCGTCCAGCTGGCCAGGACCCGGAGGGACTGCGCGGTCGGGGAGTTCGGCTCGACGTTGTAGACGCACAGCGTCTGCTCCGCGTCGCCCGGCACCTGGAAGGACTCGTAGGAGAAGTGCAGGTCCCCGACCAGGGGGTGGTGGTAGTGCTTGGCGCCGTGGGTGCGCCGCAGTACCCGGTGGTCGTTCCACCATCCGGCGAACTCCGGTGACCGGAGGGTGAGTTCGCCGACCAGGTCGGCGAGCTGCCGGTCGTTGGGGTAGCGGCCCGCTTCGAGGCGGAGGATCGCCACCGTCTCGGCGGCGATCCGCTCCCAATCACCCACGCTCTCCCGGGCCTTGGGATCCAGCAGGTAGTAGCGGGCCAGGTTGCGGCAGGTCGCCGGCAGGGCGTCGAAGTCGGTGAGGACCTCCCGGGCGAGCCGGTTGGACGCCAGCACGTCGGTGCGCCGGCCGAGGATGAAGGCCGGCACGTGGTCGAGCGTCTCCAGCATCAAGTGCAGACCGGGGCGCACCCGTTGGGCCCGGGCCGGGGAGCGGCGGGCGGCGGGGCGGGTGTCGGAGTGGAGGAGGTCGGTGAGGTGCTCGCGCTCGGTGTCGTCCAGGCGCAGGGCCCGGGTGATCGCCTCCACCACCTCGGCGGAGGGGTTGAGGGCCCGCGCCTGTTCCAGGCGCGTGTAGTACTCCGTACTGACGCCGGCGAGCCGGGCCACCTCGTCCCGGCGCAGGCCGGGCACGCGGCGGACGCGCCCGTCGGCGGGCAGCCCGGCGTCCTCGGGGGTGACCCGGGCGCGGCGGGAGCGGAGGAAGCCGGCGATCTCCTTGGTGCGGTCCATGGCTCCATTGTCGGTGCGGTGGTGGTGTCGGCGGGTGGTTCTGGGTGGCCCTGGCAGTACCTGCCCGGGCAGGGCCAGTTATGGCGTCCCGAGGGGGTGGCGCGGGGGTTGTACTGGATCTGCGGCCGACGGGGATCGGCGGCCGAAGAAACCAACACCCTTGGAGCGTAAGAGACATGTCCACGAACACCGCGTCCCTGCCCCTCGCCGGTCGCGTCGCCGTCGTCACCGGTGCGTCGAGCGGCATCGGTGAGGCGTCCGCCGAGAAGCTGGCGTCGCTGGGCGCCCGGGTCGTCGTCCTGGCACGGCGGGCGGAGCGGCTGGCGGAGCTGGTCGAGCGGATCGAGAAGAACGGCGGCAGCGCGGTCGCCATCGCCGCCGACGTGACGGACGTCGAGGCGATGCAGGCCGCCGCGGACCGGGTGGAGGCCGAGTTCGGCGGCGCCGACCTGCTGCTGAACAACGCCGGGGTCATGCTGCCCGCCCCGATCGAGGAGCTGGCGACGGCCCAGTGGAAGCAGCAGATCGACCTCAACATCACCGGCCTGATGAACGCGATCGGCGTGTTCACCCCGCAGCTGGTGAAGGCGGCCGCCGAGCAGGGCGTGGCCGACCTGATCAACACCTCCTCCATCGCGGCCCAGAACATCTTCCCCACCTTCGCGGTGTACTCCGGCACGAAGGCGTACGTCAGCCACCTGTCGCGCACCCTGCGGGCCGAGCTGGGGCCGAAGAAGGTCCGGGTCTCCGCCCTGGAGCCCGGCATCGTCGGGACCGAGCTGCAGAGCCACGTGACCGACCAGGGCGCGCTGGAGTGGCTGGAGGGCTCCAAGGGCGACATGGAGTGGCTGACGGCGGGCGACGTCGCCGAGGCGGTCGGCTTCATCGCCACCCTGCCGCCCCGGGTCAACCTCCAGCAGGTCACCATCATGCCGACCGGCCAGGCCAGTTGATCACCATGAACCCGGATGCATCCGGTGGAGCAGCCCGTGGCCGGGGCGGCTCCACCGGCTGTCGGGCTCAGGTGAGCAGTTCGACGCAGTCGTAGGCGAAACCGGGGCTGAGGAACTGCGAACCGCTGCTGCCGGAGGCGACGGTGATGGTGAGCGTGTTGGTGCCGGGCCGGAGGGCGGAGGCGGGGACGGTGAAGGCGTAGGTGTGGTTGTTGCCGCGGTAGGAGCCGACCGTGAGCGAGCGGGTGCTCGGTTCGGGGTTGGGAGCGGGGACGGGTGAGGTCCAGTCGTTGAGCCGGACCCGGGGGCGGGCGTTGAGGAAGGCGGTGGTGATGCCGATGTTGAGGGTGTGCGGGTCGGCGGCCTGCTCGGCAGTCAGGTCGAAGATGACCCTCCGGGCGTCGTTGACGTCCCGCCACTGGTAGGCGGGGAAGTCGGCGTCCGTGGACCGGCCCACCGTGAAGTCGTCGCCGGTCCACGGCGCGGCGCGCACGTCCGAGGGGTGTGCGTGGGTGACCAGGTCGGCATTGCGGAAGCCGGCCGGGCTGCCGTTCCAGCTGCCGATGCGCCAGATCGCCGGAGCCTGGTCCGGGTCGTCGGCGGGGTCGAGGGTGATGGTGTGCAGGGCGGTGGTGCTTCCGGGCCGGACGGTCACGGCGCCGGTGCGGACGGCGAGTTCGCCCTGGTACACCGTCCAGGTGTAGTCGCCGGGCAGCATCCGGCGGGCGATGTACGCGCCGCGGTCCGGGTCGGCGGTCGCCCAGTACTGCGCGTCGGCGTTGGCGAACCCGACGGTGTAGGCGAGGGCCGGGTTGCGGCCCGAGATGCCCACCCCGGCCACGGCTCCGCGGCCGCTGTCGCCGACCCAGCCCTCCAGGCCGAGCCCGTCCACCCAGGAGGTGTCGATGCGGTCGGGCCACAGCTCCGCTGAGGGTGCGCCGCCGTCGGTGAAGGCGAGCACGTAGGGCCCCTGGAGGCCGAAGCGCATCGGCTCGGTCTGGTTCTCGCCGTAGTAGAGGATCTCGTACAGGCCCGCGCCGGTGTCGTAGGAGTGGCGCATCAGGGAGCGGTAGAACGGTCCGCCGGACGCCTTCTCGTGGTTGCTGCGCACCATCCACAGGCCGACGCCGGGCTTGCTCCAGCCCACGTACCGGTAGTCGACGACCCGTTGGTTGGAGTAGTGCTTGGACCGGGTGGTGCCGTCGGGTCGGCGGCGCACGTCCTGGGCCTCGATGAGGACGTCCTGGGTGGCGTCCCAGGAGTCGGGGTTGTCATTGGGGAAGACGCCGGGGCGGACGCGCACGATGTAGCGGGTGACGGTGATCGAGTGGTCCGCCTTGTCGGTCCACAGGTAGACGTTGTTCTCGCCCTGGCGTGCGGCGTAGTAGTGGCGCAGCGTGCCGTGGGCGACGCTGACCAGGATGGTCCCGCCGTGCTGGGCGATGCTCACCGTGGACGGGCCGAGGCCCGATTCGACCTGGGAGTTCTGCCCGTTGTAGCCCTGGTACTCGGTGCCCCGGTAGACCAGTGAGGTCAGGTCGCCCGTGCTCCTGCTGACCCGGAAGACCAGGTCGGCGCCGGTGTCCACGGTGTACTCCCGGCCGTCGTCGGTGTAGCCGAACGTGCCGCTCGCCGCTATGGCGGTGGCGGTGGCGGTGGCGGTGGCGGTGGCGGTGGCGGTGCCGCTCGCCGCGGTGGCGGCCTGTGCGCCGGACAGCACGGCGCCGGCGCCGGCCGCCGCCCCGCCCAGGGCGATGCCCGCCGCTCCGGCCCGGCCCAGGAACCGGCGGCGGCTCTCACGATGATTGCTCATGCTGCGATGCTTCCTCTTCGGTCGACGGCTGTCACAGGTGCAGGTAGTGCAGGGAGTTGGGGACGGTACAGGTGGTCACCGCACCGCTGCCAGAGGGCATGGCAGGGACGGTGGTGCGGCTGCAGAGGGAGCCGCCCGGGGCGCTCACTCCCCGAGGACGCCGAGCGGGTTGCCGGGGTCGTCCAGCCAGACCGTGTTCGTCTCCGCAGCCACTGTGAGCCCGTAGCGCTCCAGCCCCGGACGTCCATGGGACGACCACGTCGAGGCGGTGGCCTCCAGCGCGGTCCAGAGGGCGCGTGGGCCGCCCTGGAAGGCGCGCGTGGTGCCGTCGTTCCCACTCTCCAGTACCGCCCATGAGCCGTCGGGGTGGAGGAACCACCGGCCTGTGACGCGGTCGGCCGACAGGCGCAGCCGGGTCGTGCCGGGCACGGCGAGTTGGGCACTCCACAGGAACGCCGGGTCGTCGAGGAGGTCGGGGTGGATGGCCGTGTCGAGACCGGCCGCGTTGTCACGGGATCGGAGGGCGGCGCGCATGAGGGGTCCGATCGCGGGCCGCCGGGTCTCCCGGGAGAGCATGAAGGAGACGTCGGAGTCGATGAACCGGCCCTGGGCTTCACCGTCGCCGACATGCAGTTTCACGTAGCCGTAGGCGTCGAGGCTGCCGACCAGCGACACCAGGATCACTGCGCCGGGGCGCGCCTGGGCCAGCCACGGGGACGGGACGCGGGCGGGCGAGTACGTCGCGATGATCCGGTCGTACGGTCCGCTGCTGGGGCAGCCCTCGGCGCCGTCGCCGACGACCAGGCGGGGCCGGTGGCCGAGGGAGGCGAGCCGTTCGCCGGCTGCGGCGGACAAGGCGGCGTCGTGCTCCACGCTGGTGACGTACCGGTCGCCGAGGCGGGCGCACAGCAGCGCTGTGGAGTAGCCGGTGCCGGTCCCGACTTCGAGCACGTTGGCGCGATCGGGTACGTCGAGGTCTTCGAGCATCCGCACCACGACACCGGGGAGCGTCGAGGAACTGGTGGGCGTTCCGGTGCGGGGTTCGCTGTTCGGCTGGGTGAGGCCGTGGTCGAGCTGGGTGACCCAGGTCGTGTTCTGGTAGGCGAGCCGAAGCCAGGTCTGGGCGTCGGTGTCGCGGTTGACGGCGGTGTAGCGGGTGATGCCGTCCGAGCCGTCCACGGCGGTGTAGAAGCTCGGCAGGAAGACATGGCGGGGCACTGCCGACACTGCGTCCCGCCAGTGCGGGGTACGTAGGGAGTTGTCGTGCTCCAGTTCTTCCACCAGTGCGGTGCGCAGTTCGCGCGCTGCTTCTTCGGCCTCCTCCAGGGTGTTACCCACCTGTGCTGCCTTTCTCCAGAAGGTCCGCAATGGCGCGCGAGATGGGCACGCCGGTCTTGTGCTCGATCCACGACCACTGGCCGTTGGGGTTCACTTCGAGGAAACGCCAGTCCCCGGTCGGCGTCACGATGAAGTCGAAGGCCCCGAAGACGAGTCCGAACTCGCGCATGAACGCGGACACGCGCTCGCGCACCGGGCCGGGGACGGTCGTCGACCGGTACGTGAGGCTCCCGTAGTCGGTGCGCCAGTCGACGCGGGCGGCCTCCGACCCGGCGTGGATCTCGACGGGGAAGAAGCGGTTGCCGACCACGGTCAACCGGACCTCGTGGGCCTTGTCGATCCACTCCTGGAAGAGGTGCGCGCACAGGCGTACGGAGTCGTCCAGGCCCGCGGGGTCGATGACGACCGTGTCCACGGGCGCGCCCAGGCTCTTGGTGATGATCGGGGCGCCGAGGTCGGCGGCGAACTTCCGTGCCGCGTGGGGGTCGTTGGTGATGATGCTGCGCGGCGGATCCAGCCCCAGACGTCGGGCGACGGCGAGTTGCCAGGGCTTGTGGTTGGCATCCAGGTCCCGCGCGGGGTGGTTGATCCACAGACAGGGAAGAGCGACGGCGACGCCGACGAAGCCGGCCCGGGACTGGGCGGCGGCGAACCGCCGCCCAGCCTCGGACATGCCGTCAGGCAGCCGGAACTCTTCGGGCCTGCGGAAGTACACCGACCGGACGTCCGCCAGGTCGAGCGTGCGATGCCCGTTGTCGAGCACGCCGGCCCACCCGTCCTCCAGCGTTGCGGTCAGGGTGAGTTCGGTCGGGAACTCGGCGGTGTCGCACCGGAACACCGGGACGCCCCGGCTGTTCAGGTGCTCGACCACCAGATCCGCAGTCGAGTCGAGCCGGCTCGTGAGAACCAGCACCGCCTCGCCGTCAGGCTCCGTCACCTTGGCTCTCCTAGTAGAAGTCGGTGCCTTCGTCGTTCCTGCTGTCGGAGTTGGTGTTGCTGCTGGTCTCGCTGTGGGCGGTGTGCGCCCAGGGGTTGCCGTCGGACGTGACGGCGATCTGCAACTCCTGGTCGTACGTGACGCCGGTGGCGTCAGCCGGCTCGCTGGTCTGGCGTGCGGCGTAGCGCATGGCGAACGGCTGGCGGTCGATGGACGTGGTGGTCATGGCGGTCTCCTCTCGTGCTGGAAGGGTGATGTGGTCGCCTCGCGTCGTCGGACGGCGCGGGTGTCTGTGGTGACACTTTGAGACGGTAGGGAGCGGGCGCATAAGCGGTCGACCAACTTGCTTGAGCTTGCTCGAATTCACCCGAGCGCGTTGATGGCGCTGGTGATGAGCGATCTCGCCGCGGCCCCGTGGACTGCGATGCAAGCCAGTTCGGAGAAGGTCCGGCTGTATTCGGCGATCTCAGCCGGCTGGGTGATGGTGAGGTGAGCGGATACGAGTTCGACATTCACCTGGGCGTCGTCGTACATCGTGAACGACTCAACCGGCCAGCCTGATCCTCTGGTTGCCCCGAGCGGGATCACTCCGAGGCTGACCGACGGCAGGGCGCTGACGGTGATCAGATGGGCGAGCTGCCCGATCAGGACGTCAGGGGTGCCGATGACCGTTCGAAGCACCCACTCCTCGACCAGGAAGGCGAAGCGGTGATCCCCGGTGTGCAACACCTTCTGCCGCTCCATCCGGACAGCGACGGACTCGTCGACGTCGTCGGGAGTGCTGCGCAGCGAGACGATCGTGTTGAGTACGGCGCGCGTGTACGCCGCAGTTTGGAGCAGGCCGGGGACCACCCACGACTGGTACATGCGGAACCGGCGTGTTCGTTCGAAGAGGGGGAGAACGGATTCCTGCGCCCGTCTGAGGCCTGACCTTTCGAGCCGGCGCCATTCGACGTACATGCCGTCGATGTTCCGGGCGGTTGCGATGAGGTCGGCTGCCTGACCGGGGACGCCGCAGATGGCGGTCCAGGTCCTTATGTCGGCTTCCGACGGCATCACGCGACCGCTCTGGATCTTGGAGCACTTCGATTCGTGCCACCCCGCAGCTTCGGCCAGCGCTCGCGCGCTCAGTCCGGAATCCCGCCGGATATCGCGCAGACGCTGGCCGAGGGCCTGCTTTGCTTGCTGGACGCTGGATGACGCGGACACGGGTCAGGTCAGCCGGAAGTCCTCGTGGGGGAGGGCGCGCGCCCAGACAGCCTCGAACGCCGAGGCGCAGTGGCTGATGGTCCGCAGGTCGGTGGCGACTTCGTGTTCCACGAAGTCGCCCTCTCCGCTGAAGTGGTGGACCAGGAGGTGCTGCCCGTCGATGAGCCAGAAGTCGTTGCCGGGGAGCGCCAGATCGGTCGCCTGTCGGCGGGGGAGCCATCTGACCTGCTCGCCGGAGGCGATGTTCCGGAACGTGATCTCGTGCTCGAACCGGATGTACTCGCTCGCCGGTTCGGAGATGATGCGGGCCCGGCGCACGTCGACTCCGCGGGTGGTGGTCTCCTGGATCAGCTGCAACCAGGGGCTCCACCAGGACGAACGGTCCGCCTGATCGTCGCGATGCCCACTGAGCCAGCGGAGGAACAGCGGGTCGTCGCGCATGTATCCGTCGCGCATCTCCAGATGGAGTGCCGAGCGGGTGGAACTCCGCAGCAGGTCCTCAAGCGTGGGGGCCGGCGCCACCGTTCACCTCCGGGAAGAACTGCATCATTCGCCTGGGGAATTCGATCACGGTTTCGTGCTCGGGGACGTCCATGTGCGTGAGACGTGCCGGGTCGAGCACCTTCCAGCCCTGGAGGATGTAGTTGCCCGTCGCGTCGTCGAAGTAGACGGTCGGGGACTTGCCTTCAGGGCTGTCGGGGTCCTGGCCGAGCTTGTGCAGTGCCATGGTGGCCTCCTGGCGGCCTGAGACGATTGCCTTGAGCGATCGTTCCGCACAGATGGGGCCTCGCGCGACGAACTTGCCCGAACTTGCTCGCAAGTACCATGGCTCGGTCGCAGCTTGGAGGGTGTGGGGGATGCCCGCTCCGGCACTGGCCGACACTGACGAACGGGCTGGAGGCGGCGGCGATCAGATGGTTGAGCTGGCCCGCCATCGTTTCGGCGAGCGCGTTGCGAGCCTCGACCACGCTGGACGACGGGGACGACGACATGTGCGAACTGCCTGGTGTCGGTGGTGAATCAGACGGTGTACTGCGCGTGTGGGACGGCGCGCTCCCAGACCGCCTCGAAGGAGGTAGAGACCATCTTCACCGTGGTCGGGTCCTCGTTGAAGTCATGGCCGGCCCAGTCACCGTCACCGGTGAACCAGTGGAAGAGGACCAGGCGGTCGTCGATCAGCCAGAGATCGTTGCCCGGCAGCGCGAGGTCGGAGGCCAGCCGGCGGGGAAGCCAGCGGACTTGTTCGCCGAGCGCGACGTTGTGCCGTGCGGTGATGGCGTGCTCCCACCGGATGTAGTCGGTGACCGGTTCGGAGACGATTCGCGCGCGGCGCATCACGACGCCGCGGGCAACGGTCTCCTCCACCAGGGCGGCCCAGGCCTGGTACTCCTCGGGCAGATCGTAGGCATCGGGCCGATCGACCGGCAGCCCCGCGCGCCAGTCGGCGAAGACCGGGTCGTCCATATAGGAGTCCCGCATCTCCAGGTGGACTGCCGAACGCTCAGCGCTCCTCAGCAGTGCGCCAAAGTCCGGCACGTTCTGCGTCATCGCACACCTTCCGCAAGGCCGGAATCATCCGGACGGGGATACGGACGACGCCCTCGTGGTCCGGGGCGCCGATGCGCCTCACACCGTTTCGCAGACCTGATGACGGATCAAGTCATGGCGGCCCCGCGCGGTGCGCGGGGCCGCCATGGTGATTCAGGGGGTGGTGGGGAAGTTGTCGGAGCGGATGTCGGCGATGAAGGATTGCCAGCTGTCGGGGGAGAAGGTGAGCGCGGGGCCGTGGGGGTCCTTGCTGTCGCGGACGGCGACAATACTGGCCAGTTGGCCGAACTCGACGCAGTCGTCGTTCGGGTTACTGGCACTCGACTTACGCCAGTCGATGGGGAGTGTTGAGGCGACTTCGACGCAGTTGCCGCCTTCGCCACCGCTGTAGCTGCTCTTGCGCCATGTCAGGTCGACCGACACGTGGATGACCTCCTGGAGCTGCCAGTTGGGCGTGGGGGGGCCCCCCCCCGGGGGGGGCGCCCCCCCCCCGGGGGGGGGGGGTGGTTGGGGCAAATCAAGCGCCGGGAAAACGCCCCCAGGGCAGCCACGCCGCGGGGGGTTATACCGGGGCCGGGGCGG
>NZ_JBHVUS010000051.1:0-41638 GCF_042884005.1 Kitasatospora sp. NPDC058162 | reverse complement strand
TAAATACACCCCCAAAATCGCCGCCCGCTTCTGTTGTTTATACGACACCGCCTCCTGGTGCTGCCTGTGGGGCGGGGGCTGCCCCGCGCCGGGCGGGGCAGCCCACGGTACTGGGTCAGTTGGTGGTCGGGAACTCGCATGCTCGGATACCGGCCACGAAGGCCTGCCAGGCCTCGGGGGTGAAGCCGAGGGCCGGGCCGTGGGGGTCCTTGCTGTCGCGGACCGGGACTATGTTGTCGAGCTCGTCGGCGATCTCGATGCAGTCGCCCTGACCGTTGCTGTAAGTGCTCTTGCGCCAGCTGGCGTTCCGGAATTCGTGATTCATGGGGCGTACTCCTCTGCGACTTCCCTCAACCATGCGATGGATCTCTCGGGCTGGACCGACGACGCCATGAGGCGGTGGAAGGCGTCCTCGTGGCGGGCGATCTCGTGAGGCCGTTCCGAGTAGATGCTGCTTGTGGTCGCCTCGGAGTACGCCACGCTGCCGGGGATGTCGTTGAACGAGAGGATGGAGAACGAAGCGCCCATGGCCGCGTGTGCACCTGCGGAGAACGGCAGGACCTGAATGGTGATGTGTGGATGCTCATCCGCCATTGCGGCAAGGTGATTCAACTGCTCAGCCATGGTCTGACTGCCGCCGACCGGGCGCCGTATGACGGCCTCGCCGATGATCGCCCACAGCTGCGGAGGCTCGCGGCGATCGAGGATCCGCTGGCGATCCATCCGCAGGGCGACGCGCCGATCCACTTCTTCGGCGGATTCGGTCGGGTTCATCGCCCGGATCACGTGCCGCGCATATTCCTCGGTCTGTAGAAGGCCTGGAACCAGCTCGCACTGATAGGTCTCGATCTTCGCGGCGTCGGACTCGAAGCCCACATAGGCGCGGAACCAATCCGGCAACGCCTCGCCATACGCGTGCCACCAACCTTGCTGGCGGCTCTGGCGCGTCAGGCTGAGGAAGTGCTTCACCTCATCGGACGAAGTGACGCCGTAGTGGGCCAAGAGCTTCGCGGCGTCACGCTCTTGTAGTGGTACCAGCCCGCTCTCGATGCGGCTCAGCTTCGAGGCGGACCAACCCAGGGCAGCGGCCACGTCCTTGGCGTTCAGCTCGCACGATGCGCGCAACTTGCCGAGCTCGCCGCCGAGCCTACGCCGCAGCACGGTCGGACTGCTCATGCGTCACACTCCCTGGCCGGTCGCTTCCTTGCATAGTTTGCCATCACTCCCGGAGTCCAATCTCGGTTAATGATCGAGCAATTGCTTGGTGCGAGCAGTTGCATGCAATTGCTTCGCCAGGGCATGCTACAGGGAGTAGCCCTTCGGGTCGTCTGGGTGATCTCGACTGGTCTACCGCCGGGCATTCCTTTGCCTCCGCCCGGTCGTCGCATGGCTTCAACCCCTCTCCCTGGAAGGTGACTTCGCCATGTCTCGAACCTCCTCCACCATCTGGCTCCCGCGCAGCCGCCGCTCGCCCGCGATCGCGCGCCAGCGGCTCGCGGCCCTCCTCTCCTCCACCCCGCACGGCGAGCGCTTCCTCGACTCCGGGCTCGTCGTCACCACCGAGTTCGTGACCAACGCCGTCCTGCACGGCACCCCGATCGGCCACCTCATCTACTTCGCCGTCGACGTCGACGCCACCCGTCTCCGCGTCGAGGTCCACGACGCCCGGGGTGACCGCCTCCCCTCCCTCTCCTCGCCCGGTCTCGACGGCGAGACCGGGCGAGGCCTCCAACTCGTCGACTCGCTCACCAAGCGCTGGGGCTGCTGCCCGCGCCGGCCCATCGGCAAGATCGTGTGGGGCGAGGTGGCCGCGTGATCGACGTCCTCCGCGACTTCTGGTTCCAGCACTGTTCTCGCGCTCCCGTTGCCCGGCTCCTCAGGGCTGAACGGCGGCGTCTCAATGCCGAGCTGGCCTGTCGGCTGCCCGGTGCCGCTGCTGCCGTCCGTCGACAGCTGCTCGCGGCGATCGGGGACGCTGAATCCTCCTGATTGGCCCACGCCTCTCGCGTGTTACGTTTGAACGCGTTCAAAGGAGGGGCGGAGGTATGGCAGTGGTGCCCGCGAGTGCGCGGTGGTTGGCCGGGGTGGCGAGTGTGGTGTTCCTGGCGCCGCAGGTGCTGATCGCGCCGACGTACGGGGTCGGCCTGCGGCTCTTCCTCTCCGCCGTCGGACTGCTGACCGGCGCGGCCTGCGCAGTGCCCGTCTTCTACCGGCGCCAGGACCGGTTCCGGGTCGCGTGTGCGGCGGCCGGGTTCACGGTGGCCGGTGTGTGGGTGCCGTTGCTGATCCTCGGCCTGCTGGCCGTGCTCTTGCTGGGCGGATGGGCCTGGTTCCTGGCGTTCCTGTTCATGCCGGTAGCGGCGATCAGCGCGCTGATCGCCGCCTTCCAGCGGGCACGGGGGCCGGAGCACGGCCGGGCGGCGGTCGCCCTCGGCTGGGTTGCCGCAGGGGTCTCGGTGGCCGGCTGGGTCGTTCTGGCCCTTTAGCGGGCAGCGCTCTTCAATGACTGCCCGGTCGGGCGCTACGTGGGTACCGTCGGCCCGTGATCGATCATGGAATCGCCTTTCCCCAGTTCCGGCTGCATGTCGTGCCCGCCGTCGTCTCGCTGGCCAGCCTGACCTGGCAGCGGGAAGTGTGGCTCGACCGTGGGCAGTTCGAGGACCTCGACCACGTCGTGCATGTGCTCTTCGACGACTTCTGTGACGCGGACGAACCCGAGCGCCATCTCGGCCTGAGCCTGCGCACCGAGGAGGAGGTCGCGCTGATGGCCCGGCTCGGTGCCGCGTACGGCGCGGTGCAGGACGCGGTCGGCGCCCAGGCCCCCGACGAGGTCTTCCTGGGTGCCCCGGGCTGGCCCGACGTCGTTTCGGCGGCGGCCCGGCTCGCCCAGGTGATGCTGGGCAACGACTACCTGGCTATGGCGAAGCTGCACGAGGCCGGCCACACCTGGCCGCCCGGCACCGGTCGGGTGCCGGGCGGCGACTCCTAGGGTCGGTCAGTACGGGATCGGGCGGTTCTCCTTGACCCACAGCTGTTCGGCCTCGCTGTTGGACGGGGGCGGGGAGATCCCGTCCATCATCCACAGGTCGCGGGGCGTCTCGTCGACGTGGAACTCGCAGTACAGGCCGCGATCGGTGGTGTGGGGCGCGAGGACGGCGGCGAGCGCCTCCCGGGTGCGCTTGCGCAGGTCGGGGTCCTCGGTGTGGCGGGCGATGTGCTCGACCACGATCCGTACCGCGTCCTGGGTGGGCTGGTCGCCGACGTGGAAGTCGTCGGCGCCGATCTCGTGGAACAGCGTCATCACGTAGAACTTCGGCAGCCCGAAGCGGGTGTAGATGCCGGTGATGTCGGCGGCCATCCGCTGCTTCTGCTCGGGGCTGTAGGTGCCGGGAGGGTGGTAGACGTGCCACAGGGGCATGGGTGTGCTCCTCGGTGAAGGTGGTGGGGTCCGGACTCAGCGGCGGAAGGGGACGGTCAGGCCCTCCACCGGCCCGGCGAGCGCGGCCTTGAACGACCGGGAGATGTCGTCGACGAGGACTTCGCGGTCGCCGCGCTCGATGCCGTCCAGCACGATGCGGGCGACCTCGGCGGCCGGGAGCTTGTCGACGGGCAGAGCAGCCACCATCTCGGTGTCAGCGAAGCCCAGGTGCACGCCGACGACCTGGGTGTGCTGGGCGGCGAGCTCCAGGCGCAGGGAGTTGGTGAGCGACCACAGGGCCGCCTTGGAGGCTCCGTACGCGCCCGCGCCCGCGCCCCAGGACAGCGCGGAGTGGATGTCGACCAGCGCCCCGCCGCCGCGGGCGGCCAGGACGGGCGCGAAGGCGCGGGCGATGCGCAGCGGGCCGAGGACGTTGGTGTCGAAGGTGTCCTGGACGAGCCGCAGGTCGGCGGTCAGCAGGCCGCCCGGGTGCAGGACGCCGGCGTTGTTGAAGACGATGTCGACGTCCTGGGCCCGCTCGGCGAGGGCGGCCACCGAGGCGTCGTCGGTGACGTCCAGGGCGAGGGTCTCCACCCGGGCGTCCTCGCTGGGGGAGGGGGTGCGGGCGGTGGCGTAGACCTTCGTCGCGCCGCGTGCCAGCAGTTCCCCGACGAACGCCCGGCCGAGGCCGCGGAGGCCTCCGGTGACCAGGACGGTGGAGCCTTCGATCACGGTCATGTGCGTGTTCCTTGCTCTCGGGAAGGGCGGTGCCCCGCTGCCGGGTCATCGCGCTTTTAGATTATGGCCATCATCTAAAATGGGCAAGGAGGTCCGGATGGGAGAGTGGGAGCACCACCAGGGGACCGCCAGGACACCACCACAGGACGACGAAGGGAGCGCGGACATGCCCCGCGTCTCACGCGCCGAGGCCGAACGCCACCGTCAGGACGTCATCGACCACACCGCCAGGCTGATCCGGGAGAAGGGCTCCGAGCAGGTCAGCGTCCCCCAGGCGATGGCCGCGGCCGGGCTCACCCACGGCGGCTTCTACCGGCACTTCTCATCCAAGGACGACCTCGTCGCCCAAGCCCTCACCGCAGCCTTCGCCGAACGCCGCGAGGCCATGGACGACCTCGTGGACCAGCGCATGGACGACCCCTCGGGCGAACAGCGCACCCCCCGAGCCGAGTTCCTCGCTCGCTACCTCTCCACCCTCCACCGCGACCACCCCGGCCAGGGCTGCGCCGCCGCCGCGCTGGCCGCCGACGCGGCCCGCGCCGAACCCGGCGCCCCGCTGCGCACCGCCTTCACGGCCGGACTGCGCGACCTGGTCGACGGCTTCCAGCAGCTGCCCGACCCCGAGGGGCGCGAGGCGGCGCTCGCCGACCTGTCGACGATGGTCGGCGCGCTGATGCTCTCCCGGGCGAGCGACGATCCGGGCCTGTCCGCCGAGCTCCTCGCCGCGGCCCGGCGCCGCCTGACCTCGCCGGGTGGGGACGCACCGACGGCGTAGGGCGGGGGCCTGCTGGGCGGGGGCCTGCGCACGAGAAGTCGGCCAGGTCGACTTCTCGTGCAGCCCCCGGCGTCCGTCGTCCGCCCGTCCGCCGCCCGTCCGCCCGTCCGGCTCAGCCCGCGAAGCGCTCCCGCAGGGCGGCCAGGCCGGCGGTGAAGACGCCGTGCACGCGCTCGGTGGACTCCTTGCGGTGCTCCGCCTCGATGTCGTACGTGACGCTCCACTCCACGAAACCGGCGTTCAGCTCGGTCACCGGGGTGACCCGCAGGGTGGCGCGGTAGCGGTCGAAGTGGAAGGTGCCGTCGGGGAAGCTGTAGGTGTAGGCGCGGGCCTCGTCGTCGTAGGCGACCAGCGTCTCGTGCAGGACGACGCCGTCGGGCAGCTCGAACACCCGGACCGCGCCGATCGCGTTGCCCGTCAGCTCGTTGCCGAGCCGGCTCGCGGGCAGGTGGGGGTGCCACTCGCCGAGGGCGTGGAAGTCCCCGACCAGCTCCCAGACCCGCTCGGCCGGGGCCTCCACCACCGTGCTGACCGTCATGACCGCCATGGCCGTCGCCGCCCTTCGTCCGCTGATCCCGTTGGTAGGGAACCATCCTGGCGGTGCGTCAGGCGCCGACGCCAGGGGGCGTGCCGTGGTCAGCGGTGGGCCAGCCGGCGCAGCAGTCGTACGGGGGCGCCCCATCGCGCCGGGGACTCCACGGCGGCGCCGCAGGCGCGGACGGCCCGGTCGAGGGAGTCCTCGAGCAGGGCGTCGTGCAGCCAGCGGAAGGCCAGCGGCCAGCTCAGCCGCCCCGCGCCGTGCAGCCGCATCGCGATGGTGTGGCGCAGCAGCGAACCGCCGCTCGCGGGCTGGACGGTGAACTCGTGGAACCCGTCGAACCCGCGCGGCCCGCTGAACCGGAACCGCACCCACCGACCCGGCTGGTACCCGACGACCTGGTAGCGGACCGGCCCGTGCCCGCCGGCGGCGCCGACCGCGAGCGGGCCGTCGAGCTGCAGCGGGGGCCAGTCGGAGCCGGGCCAGAGCCGGTCGTCCGGGCCGGCGAGGCCGTCGAGGAGTGCGCCGACCGTCGACTCCGGGGCCGGGATGGTGCGTTCGTGGATGTTGAGCACGGCCACAGTGGATCCTCCTGGTTTTGGATGGGTCCCTCCAATTGAATTGGAGAGTACTCTCCATTGCATGCCCAGGCCACCCCGCCACGACGAAGCCACCCTCCTCGACGCCGCCGTCCGCCTCGCGGCCGTCGGCGGACCGGCCGCCGTCACGATGTCCGCCGTGGCCCGCGAGAGCGGCGCGCCCAACGGCTCCGTCTACCACCGCTTCCCCCAACGCTCCGCCCTGCTGGCCGAGTTGTGGCTGCGGACGCTGGGGGAGTTCCATGACAGCTACCTGCCGGTCTTCGCCGAGCACGCCGAGCCGCGGCTGATCGCCGGGGCGGCGGCCCGCCAGGTCGTCGCCTGGAGCCGGGCGAACCGGGAGCGGGCCGTCGTCCTGCTGCACGGCGCGGAGGCCTTCGGCCGGGCCGAGTGGCCGGAGGAGCAGCTGCGGCGCGAACGGCAGGCCGGGCGGCGGGTGCGGCAGGCGGTGGAGGGCCTCGCCGAGCGGCTCGGCGCCGTGACGCCGCTGGACCTCGACCGGGTCACCCTCGCCGTGGTCGGCCTGCCGCTCGCCGTCGTCCGGGGCCACCTGCACGCGGGCACCCCGCTGCCCGCCCACGCGGAGGAGCTGGCCGAGCGCGGGGCGATCGACCTGCTGGGCGGAATCGAGCGGTAGGGCGGCCGGGCGGTGCGGCGGGACCTGAGGCGTGTCTGACAATTCCCGCCGGGCGCGCGCTGATCCGACGCGAATTGTCAGACACGCCCTGGCCCGTAGGATCGCCGATCATGGAACCCCGTACCGGACCGATCGTCGTTCCGCCCGGCCGCGTCACGCTCTCCGACCGCCGCACCCAGCGGAGTTGGAGCATCGAGGTGGCCCCCTTCGAGCTGGCGCCCTGTCCGGTCACCCGCGAGCAGTACGAGGGCCTCACCGGCGACCGCCGCCCCGCGCACAGCGTCTCCTGGCTCGACGCCGTCCGGTACTGCAACGAGCTCTCCCGGCGCGAGGGCCTCGCCCCCGCCTACGTGGTGGACGGCGAGGACGTCGTCTGGGACCGTGGCGCCGACGGCCACCGGCTGCCGACCGAGGCCGAATGGGAGCACGCCTGCCGCGCCGGGACCGACGGCCCGCGCTACGGCCCGCTGGACGAGATCGCCTGGCATCGCGGCAACTCCGGCGAGCACCCGCACCCGGTCGGCGGGCTGCGGCCCAACGCCTACGGGCTGTACGACCTGCTCGGCAACGTGTGGGAGTGGTGCTGGGACCTCTACGACCCCGAGGTGTACGGCAGTTACCGCGTCCTGCGCGGCGGCGGCTGGTTCGACGAGCACTGGAGCTGCCGCGCCTCCGTCCGCCGCCGCAGCCACCCGACCCTGCGGATCGACGACGTCGGCTTCCGGCTCGCCCGGTCCGTCTCCACCGCTTCCCCTGTCGCCTCGACCTGAGGAACGGTCAAACGATCTCCGTCGTTGGCGCCTTCATGGACCCAGAGAAGATCTTCCTCCGCCCGATGACCGAAGCCGACCTCACCGCCCTGGGCGGGATGGTGAACGACCCCGGGGCACTGGGCGAGTTCCAGTGGTTCGGCTGGGCGGACCCGGAGCGCTTCCGCCGCCGCTGGGCCGAGTGTGGGCTGCTGAGCGAGGAGCAGTCGATCTTCGCCGTCGCCACCGAGGGCGAGTTCCTCGGCTTCGTCGCCGCCACCCGCAAGGCCGCGCGGCCGAACACCCCGTACTGGAGCATCGGCGCGCAGCTGATGCCGCAGGCGCGGGGCCGGGGCGTCGGAACCCAGGCCCACCGCCTGCTGGTGGACTACCTGTTCGCGCACACCACGGCGGTACGGGTGGAGGCGGACACCGACATCGGCAACCTCGCCGAGCAGCGGGTCCTGGAGAAGCTGGGCTTCACCCGCGAGGGCGTCCACCGGTCGATGGTCTTCCGCGCCGGGCAGTGGCGCGACGCGGTGTTCTACAGCCTGCTGCGCACCGACCCGAGGCCCTGACCCGAGGCCCTCAGTCGGCCCTCAGTCGCCCCTCAGTCGACCCCGAACCACTCCTCGGCGAGGTCGTCCAGCGTCCGCGCCGAGGGCTTCAACTCCCGTAGGTACCACGGCAGGTTGCTGTACACGTGCAGCAGCGTGTACGCCATCAGCAGGCGCGGCTCGAAGGGGCGGCCGTAGGCGGTGAGCAGCCGCCCGAGCAGGTGCGGGTCGGCGCGGGTGGTGAACAGGCCGACGGCGACCAGGTCGTAGGCCGGGTCCCCGACCATCGCGGGCTCGAAGTCGATCAGGCCGGTGAGCCGCCAGCCGCCGGCCGGGTCGGTGATCAGGTGCTCGCGCATGAACTCGGTGTGCAGCAGGGCGCGTTGCGGGGTGGACGGGAGCGGGGCGGCGGCCAGGAAGTCCGGGATCTGCTCCGACCAGGCCTCCGGCAGGCCGTGTTCGCGCTGGCGGGCGAGGGCGCCCGCGCGCTGCCGGGCCAGGAAGGCCGGCCAGTCGCCGGGCGCGAGGGCGGCGGCGAGCGGCTCCGCGTCCAGGGCGTGCAGGGCGGCGAGCGCCTCGCCGCAGTCGTGGGCGATCCGCTCGCGCCCGGCCTGCGGGACGCGCGGCCAGGCGGGGGCCAGGCCCTCGCCGTGCAGGCGGGACATCAGCACGTAGCGCCAGCCGTTGACGTACTCGCCGGCTGCCCGGACCGCGGGGGTGGGGATCGGCAGCGCGCCGTCCAGGAAGGCCAGGACGCGCTGCTCGGCCAGGCCGTCCCGGGCGGAGGCCGCCGGGAACAGTTTGAGCACGTGCTCGGAGCCCACCGCGTAGACCGGGACGGACCCCTCCGCGAAGCGTTCCAGCGGCAGCCCGCCGACGCCGAGGCGCGCGCACAGCGCCTCGGCGCCCGGGCGCATCACCGACTCGTCGGGGACGACCGACGCCCACTGCTCGTCCGTCTCCACCAGGGGCAGCATGCCTGCACCGTAGGCACACCAACGGCCCGGTGGCAAAGGCTTTTTCAGCGTGTTTCGCGTCGGGTGCCGCAGCCGCTCGGGAGGTCCGCCGGGACCGGCTCCGGCCCGCCGTCCGGGTCGCGGGTGAGCAGGTAGCGGGCGCCCGGTCCGGTCTTGGCGGCGCGGTCGTCGGCGTTGTACAGGGCGCAGCGGGTGAGCGAGAGGCAGCCGCAGCCGATGCAGCCGGTGAGCTTGGCCTTGAGCCGTTCGAGTTCGGCGATCTGCTCGTCGATCCGGCTCTGCCAGGACTCGGCGACGACGTCCCACTCGGTGCCGCTGGGGGCGGGGCGCTCGGGCAGCCGGTCGAGGGCGACCCGGGCCTCGTCCAGGGACAGGCCGACCCGCTGGGCGGCCCGGACGAAGGCGACCCGGCGCAGCGTGCCGCGCGGGTAGCGGCGCTGGCCGCCGGCGGTGCGGGTGGCGTGGATCAGGCCGAGGCTCTCGTAGTAGCGCAGTGCGGAGTGGGCCAGCCCGCTGCGGGCGGCCAGCTGGCCGATGGTGAGCAGGTCGCCGGAGCGCGGGCCGGCGGGGCGCGGGCCGGCGGTGCGGCCGCTGCTGGGTATCGCGGTCATGGGCACTCACTGTAGCCGCTTGACCTCAAGTTCGCTTTAAGTTGCACGATCGACGCATGACGACGACTACCAGTACGGAAACCGTGAGCCGGGCCCGTTTCGCGGACCTGCCGGGCCTGATGGCCCTGATGACCGGCGACGAGAAGCACGGCCCCGCCGCCACCTCCACCCTGGACGCCCTGTGGGTCCTCTACGACCGGGTGCTGCGGGTCTCCCCGGACACCGCCGACGCCCAGGACCGTGACCGCTTCCTGCTCTCCAAGGGTCACGGCCCGATGGCCTACTACGCCGTACTCGCGGCCAAGGGCTTCCTCGATCCGGCCGTGCTGCCGAGCTTCGGCGGCTACGACTCGCCGCTCGGCCACCACCCGGACCGCACCCTGCTGCGCGGGGTGGAGATCGCCTCCGGCTCGCTCGGCCACGGCCTGCCGCTGGGCGTGGGCACCGCGCTCGGGCTGCGGGCCCAGGGGCTGGCGGACCCGGCGGTGTGGGTGCTGGTCGGCGACGCCGAGTTCGACGAGGGCTCCAACCACGAGGCGGTGGCCTTCGCCGGTGCGTACGGCCTGGACCGGCTGCACGTGGTGGTGATCGACAACTCCTCGGCCACCCACGGCTGGCGGGGCGGCATCGCCCAGCGCTTCGCCGCCGAGGGGTGGTCCACCGAGACCGTCGACGGCCGCGACCACGAGGCGCTGTACCGGGCGTACACCGCCGAGCACCCGGGCCGCCCGCACGCGGTGGTCGCCCGGGTCGAGCCGAAGGACTCCTGACCGCGCCGCCGGACTCCTGACCGCGCCGCCGGACCCCTGGCCACGCCGCCGCACCCCTGACCGAGCCGTAGCCCCCCTGACCGGGCCGTAGGACTCCCGAGCACACCAACCAGAGCGCAGCGAAAGGCACTTCACCGATGGACACCATGCGCGACCGCTTCGTCGACGTCACCACCCGGCTGCTGGACGAGGACCCCCGACTGGCCGTGGTGCTCGCCGACATCACCGCCGCCGCCTTCGAGCCGGCCCGACGGCGCCACCCCGGCCGGGTGGTCAACGTCGGCATCCGCGAGCAGCTGCTGATCGGCGCGGCCGGCGGACTGGCGCTGACCGGGATGCGCCCGATCGCCCACACCTTCGCCAGCTTCCTGATCGAACGGCCTTGGGAACAGGTCAAGTTGGACCTGGTCCACCAGGGCGTCGGCGCGGTGCTGGTGAGCGCGGCCGGCTCCTACGACTGGCCGGCCGGCGGCCGTACCCACATGTCCCCGGGCGACGTCGCCCTGTTGGACACCCTGCCGGACTGGACGGTACACGTCCCCGGCCACCCGGACGAGGCCGAGCAGCTGCTGCGCGACGCCTACGCGGACGGTGACCGCAACGTGTACGTGCGGCTCTCGGCGCACCAGAACGCCGAGCCGGTCGCCGTCGAGCCCGGCCGCTTCACCACCGTCCGCACCGGCGGCCGCGGCGTGGTGCTGGCCGTCGGCCCGATGCTGGACGCGGTGCTCGCGGCCACCGCGGGCCTGGACGTCACCGTGCTGTACGCGGCGACGGTGCGCCCCTTCGACGCCGCCGGACTGCGCGCCGCGCTGGGCGACAAGGCGGACGTGGTGCTGGTGGAGCCGTACCTGGCGGGCACCTCGGCCAACGAGGCGCACGCCGCGCTGGGCGACCGCGCGCACCGGGTGCTGGCCCTGGGCGTGCCGCGCGAGGAGCACCGGCAGTACGGGTCGATCCCGGAGCACCTGGCCGCCTACGGCCTGGACGCCGCCTCGCTCCGGGACCGGATCGGCACCTTCCTCTGGTGAGGCCTCGGATTCCCCTGGTGAGGTCTCGGACCACGCGCACGGTGAGGCCTCAGACCCGGACGACCGCCACCGCGTCCGCCGCCAGCCGCACCCCCGAGTCCTCCAGCAGAGCCGCCCCGAAGGCCGCCACCAGCTCCTGCCCGGCGGCGCCCCCCAGCGGGAGCACCGCCTCGGCCGGTCCCAGGTTGACCGCGACCCGGTACGGCCCCCGGTGGACCACCAGCCAGCCCGCCGCCTCGTCGAAGGCGACCCGCACCGCGCCGAGGTCCGGCTCGGCGAGCTCCGGCCGCTCGCGCCGCAGCCGGATCAACGTCCGGTACCAGTCGAGGAGTTCGCTGTGCGGGGAGCGCCGGGGCTCGGTCCAGTCGAGCACCGACCGCAGCACGGTGGCGGGCTCCTGGGGGTCCGGGACGGCCTCGGCGGCCCAGCCGTGTCCGGTGAACTCCCGCCGCCGGCCCTGCCGGACGGCCTCCGCGAGCTCCGGGTCGGTGTGGTCGGTGAAGTACTGCCAGGGGGTGGCGGCGCCCCACTCCTCGCCCATGAACAGCATCGGGGTGAACGGCGAGGTGAGCACCAGCGCGGCGCCGCAGGCCAGTCGGCCGGGGGTCAGCGAGGTGGAGATCCGGTCCCCGAGCGCCCGGTTGCCGACCTGGTCGTGGGTCTGGAGGTAGCCGAGCAGCCGGTGGCCCGCCGATCCCGGCCCGAACGGCCGCCCGTGGCTGCGCCCCCGGAAGGAGGACCAGGTGCCGTCGTGGAAGTAGCCGCGGCGCAGCGCCTTGGCCAGGGCGGCGAGCGGCGCGGTCGCGAAGTCCCCGTAGTAGCCCTGGGATTCGCCGGTGAGCGCGCAGTGCAGGGCGTGGTGGAAGTCGTCGCTCCACTGGGCGGTGAGGCCCTGGCCGCCGGCCTCGCGGGCGGCGGTGGTGCGCGGGGTATTGAGGTCGGATTCGGCGATCAGGAACAGCGGGCGGTTCGACGTGGTCGCCAACTTCTCGACCTCGCCCACGAGTTCCTCCAGGAAATGGACGGCCCGGTCGTCGACCAGGGCGTGCACCGCGTCCAGCCGCAGGCCGTCGATCCGGTAGTCGCGCAGCCAGCCGAGCGCGCTGCCGATCAGATAGGCGCGCACCTCGTCCGAGCCGGGCGCGTCCAGGTTGACCGCGGAGCCCCACGGGGTGTGGTGCCGGTCGGTGAAGTACGGGCCGTACGCGGGGAGGTGGTTGCCGGAGGGGCCGAGGTGGTTGTGCACCACGTCGAGCACCACCCCGAGGCCCTTGCGGTGCGCGGCGTCCACGAAGCGCTTGAGCCCCTCCGGTCCGCCGTAGGGCTCGTGCACGGCCCACAGCGACACCCCGTCGTAGCCCCAGCCGTGCTTGCCGGGGAACGGGCATACCGGCATCAGTTCGACGAAGTCCACGCCCAACTCGACCAGGTGGTCGAGCTGTTCGGCGGCCGCGTCGAAGGTGCCGCGGGCGGTGAAGGTGCCGATGTGCAGCTCGTAGAGCACCGCGCCGGGCAGCGCGCGGCCGCGCCAGCCGGTCCGCGACCAGCGGAAGCCGGCGTGGTCCACCGCCCGGCTGGGGCCGTCGGGGCCGTACGGCTGGTGGGGCGAGCGCGGGTCGGGCAGCGGCGGGCCGCCGTCGAGCCGGAAGGCGTAGTCGCCCGCCGGGGCCTGGCCGCCCCACCAGCCGTCGCGCTCCGGCTGGCGCGCCAACTCGTAGGAGCGGCCGTCCACTTCGACGTCGACCCGGCGGTTCGCGTACGGCGCCCACACCTCGTAGCGCGGCATCATCGTCCCCTCCACGGCATCATCGGCCCCTCCTCGTCAGCAGCGCCACCGGGTACGTCGCCAGCAGCTCGGCCACCGGCACCGCCCCGGCGGGGAAGTCGCGCAGCGACAGCTCGTCGGTCCAGCGGCCGCCGGCCGGCAGCTCCAGCACGGCGTCGCGCCAGCCGCCCGCCCTCGCCAGCCCGTACGGCAGCCGGGTGACGGCGGTGACCACGTCCTCGCCCCGGGCGAAGGCGAGCAGGTGCTCGGGGGCGGCCAGCGGCCGGTAGGCGCCGAGCGGGCCGGCGCGGCGCAGGTGCAGGGCGGTGGCGGTCAGGTGCAGCTTCTCCCGGGCGAGGTCGCCGGGGCGCGGGGCGGCCGCGTCGGTGAGCCGCACGGCGAGCGCGCCGAGGTCCACCACGCCCCGGTTGTCCGGGTCGACCAGGGTGTACAGCGGCTCCTCGCTGCCCTGGTAGAGGTCCGGCACGCCGGGGACGGTCAGGTGCAGGAGGGCCGCGGCGAGGGTGTTGGCCCGGGCGTACGGGGCGTGCGCCCGTACCAGGCCCTCGATCCGGGGGAGTAGCGCGGCGTCGCCGAGGACGGCGCGGGCGCGTTGCTCCAGGGCCTGCTCGTACCCGGCGTCGGGGGCGGTCCAGGAGGTGTGCAGCTTGGCCTCGCGGGCGGCCTTGAGCAGGGCGGCGACCAGCCGGTCGGGGGTGATCGGCCAGGCGGCGACCAGGGTGTGCCAGAGCAGCCAGTCGGCGTCGCGGTCCAGCCCGGGGGCGGCGGGCCCGGCGGCGGTGGACCAGGCGGCGGCCTCAGCGGCCCAGGCCTCCGGCTGCTCGGCGAGGACGGCGAGGCGGGCCCGGGCGTCGGCGCTGCGCTTGGTGTCGTGGGTGGAGAGCACCGTCATGCTGTGCGGCCAGGCGCGTTCCAGGTAGCGGCACCAGTCGTGGAAGTCGGCCGGGGGCAGCCCGGGCCGGGCGGGCTCGCCGCCGACCTCGTTGAGGCCGGGCAGCGCGTTCCAGCGGTAGAAGGCGGTGTCCTCGACGCCCTTGGCGGCCACCGCGGCGGCGGTCTGGGCGAAGCGCACGCAGAACTCGTCCTTGTCCTCGCTGCGGCCCAGCCCGCCGAGGGCGAGGGCGGCGACCAGGCGCTCGGTGGGATCCCCGGAGGTGTCCAGGACCGTCCGCAGATGGTGGTCGGAAGCCGGCTCCCCGGGCCGGGCGTACGGCCGGTACACCGGGTAGTCGGTGAGCAGCCGGCGCAGCGCCGCGCGCAGCTGCCAGGGCGCGTGGTCGGCGTGCGCGGGTTCGGCGGCGCCGATCCGCAGCGCGATCCGGACCAGCCGGTCGACCTCGGCGGTCAGCTCGCCGCCGGGCCCGGTCATCTCGGCCCGGCCGCGCCGGGCGGCGGCGACCGCCGGGTGCGGGTGCGGTTGCGGGTCCGGGCCAGGGCCGTGGGCCGGCCCGTCGTGCAGGAAGGCCTCGTACGCCCCGGCGAGCCGGCCGGCGCCGGCGCGGTCGGTGAGCACGCCGTCGATGCGGCGCAGCGCGTCGTAGCCGGTGGTGCCGGCCACCGGCCAGTCTTCGGGCAGCCGCTCCTCGCCGGTGAGGATCTTCTCGACCACGACGTAGGCCCCGCCGGTGGCGTCGGCCAGCCGGCGCAGGTAGCCGCGCGGGTCGGCGAGCCCGTCGGGGTGGTCGATCCGGAAGCCGTCCAGGACGCCCTCGGCGTGCAGCCGCAGCAGTACGGCGTGGGTGGCGGCGAAGACCTCCGGGTCCTCGACCCGGACGGCGATCAGCTCGTTGACGGTGAAGAAGCGCCGGTAGTTGAGCTCGGTGCGGGCCAGCCGCCACCAGGCGAGCCGGTACCACTGGCGGGCCAGCAGCTCGGTGAGCGGCAGCCGCGAGGTGCCCGGGCGCAGCGGCAGCTCGTGCCGGTGGTAGCGCAGCACCTCGCCGTCCACCACCAGCTGGTCGAGGACGGCGCCGAGCCGGTCGCCCAGCAGCGGCAGCAGCACCCGGCCGCGTCCCGGGGCGTCGGCGGGGCCGGGCTGGGCCGTCCAGTCGATGTCGAACCAGCGGGCGTACGGCGAGTCGGGCCCGTCCCGCAGCACCTGGCGGAGCGGCTCGTTGAGCCGTTCGGGGACGGGCACGGCCATGTGGTTGGGCACCACGTCGGCGATCAGCCGCAGGCGGTGCCGGCGGGCCTCGGCGGCCAGGGCGCGCAGCGCGTCCTCGCCGCCGAGCTGTTCGCTGATCCGGGTGTGGTCGACGGTGTCGTAGCCGTGGGTGGAGCCGGGGGCGGCCTCCAGCAGCGGGGACAGGTGCAGGTGGGAGATGCCGAGGGCGGCCAGGTAGGGGACGGCGGCGGTGGCGTCGCGCAGGGTGAAGCCGGGCTGGAGCTGGAGGCGGTAGGAGGCGGTGGGGGCGGGGGTGGGAGGGGTAGCGGCCGGGCGGGGCTGCGCGGGCTCGGCGGCGGAGGTCATAGCTCCATAGGTACCCGGCCGGGCCCGCCGCCAAGACCCGCAGCTGATCCGAACAGGTGATCGCAAGATCCCTATGCGGGTCGTTGCAGCACCATCAGCGAGCGGTCGGTGAGCCACAGCGCGTCCCCGGCCTTGACCCGCGCCCCGGTGCCGGGGGCGGGCAGCCGGGGCTGCGCGGTGTCGACCACGACCTGCCACTCCTGCCCGTGGTCGGCGGGGACGGTGAACTCCAGCGGCTCGAAGTGGGCGTTGAACATCAGCAGGAAGGAGTCGTCGACGATCCGCCCGCCGCGCCGGTCCGGTTCGGAGATGGCGTAGCCGTTGAGGAAGACGGTCAGCGACTTGGCGTAGCTGGCGCCCCAGTTGCGCTTGGTCATCTCCTCCCCGGCGGGGGTGAACCAGGCGATGTCGGTGAGGTCGTCGTAGCCGTTCGGGGCGGGGGCGGCCGTGCCGGGCCGTCCGGAGACCGGCCGCCCGTGGAAGAACCGGCGCCGGCGGAACACCGGGTGGTCGCGGCGCAGCCAGATCATCCCCTGGGTGAACTCCAGCAGCCGGGCGGCCGGGCCGTCGCCCTCCGGCCAGTGCACCCAGGCGAGTTCGTTGTCCTGGCAGTAGGCGTTGTTGTTGCCCTCCTGGGTGCGGCCGAGCTCGTCGCCGTGCGAGAGCATCGGCACGCCCTGGGAGAGCATCAGGGTGGCGATGAAGTTGCGCTGCTGGCGTGCTCGCAGCTCCTCGACGGCCGGGTCGGCGCCGGGGCCCTCGGTGCCGCAGTTCCAGGAGCGGTTGAAGGACTCGCCGTCCCGGTTGTCCTCGCCGTTGGCCTCGTTGTGCTTCTCGTTGTAGGAGACCAGGTCGCGCAGGGTGAAGCCGTCGTGGCAGGTGACGAAGTTGATGGAGGCGATCGGGCGGCGGCCGTCGTCCTGGTAGAGGTCGGAGGAGCCGGTGAGCCGGGAGCCGAACTCGGCGAGGGCGGCGTTCTCGCCGCGCCACAGGTCGCGCACGGTGTCCCGGTACATGCCGTTCCACTCCGTCCACAGCGGCGGGAAGTTGCCGACCTGGTAGCCGCCCTCGCCGAGGTCCCAGGGCTCGGCGATCAGCTTGGCCTGGGAGACCACCGGGTCCTGCTGGACCAGGTCGAAGAACGAGGACAGCCGGTCGACCTCGTGGAACTGCCGGGCCAGGGTGGCGGCGAGGTCGAAGCGGAAGCCGTCCACGTGCATCTCGGTGACCCAGTAGCGCAGCGAGTCCATGATCAGCTGGAGCACGTGGGGGCTGCGCATCAGCAGGCTGTTGCCGGTGCCGGTGGTGTCCTCGTAGAAGCGCTGGTCCCGGGCGAGGCGGTAGTAGGAGACGTTGTCCAGGCCGCGCAGCGACAGCGTCGGCCCGAGGTGGTTGCCCTCGGCGGTGTGGTTGTAGACGACGTCCAGGATCACCTCGATCCCGGCCGCGTGCAGCGCCTTGACCATCGACTTGAACTCCTGCACCTGCTGGCCGCGGTCGCCGGTGGAGGAGTAGGAGGAGTGCGGGGCGAAGAAGCCGATGGTGTTGTAGCCCCAGTAGTTGGCCAGGCCGAGGTCGCGCAGCCGGTGGTCGCGGACGAACTGGTGCACCGGCATCAGCTCGATCGCGGTGACGCCGAGCTTGGCCAGGTGCTCGATCACCGCCGGGTGGGCCAGGCCGGCGTAGCTGCCGCGGATCTCCTCGGGGATGCCCGGGTGCAGTCTGGTGAGGCCCTTGACGTGGGCCTCGTAGATGACGGTGCGGTGGTAGTCGGTGCGCGGCGGGTGGTCGGTGCCCCAGTCGAAGTACGGGTTGATGACCACCGAGTGCATGGTGTGCGGGGCGGAGTCCAGGTCGTTGCGGCGCTCGGGCGCGCCGAAGTGGTAGCCGTAGACGGACTCGTCCCAGTCGATGTGGCCGCTCATCGCCTTGGCGTACGGGTCCAGCAGCAGTTTGGCGCTGTTGTGCCGCTGGCCCAGGCCCGGGTTGTACGGGCCGTGCACCCGGAAGCCGTAGCGCTGGCCGGGCTGGACGCCCGGGAGGTAGGCGTGCCGGACGAAGGCGTCCGTCTCGCGCAGTTCGACGGCGGTCTCCGAGCCGTCCTCGGCGATCAGGCACAGTTCGATCCGGTCGGCACTCTCCGAGAACACCGCGAAGTTGGTGCCGGCCCCGTCGTAGGTGGCGCCGAGCGGGTAGGGCTTTCCGGGCCAGACCTGCATGAGTCCTCAACTTCCTTGTGGCATACGGAAACTGACGTGTAGTCCGGCACTCGGCCGACCGGCTGTCCGGACCCGGACGCTCTCTTCCCGGCCGGGCGGCCGGGCATGTGCGGCCCGAGGGTCCGTGACGCACGGCACAGCCCGCGCACTCCCCGAGATACTCCCCGAGGCCTTCCCCGGCAGCCGGGAGGTACCGCCGGGGTTGGTCCGAACGGGTGTCCGGCGGGCATTCGTGTGAAGAGTGGGGCCGATGATGCGCGCGGGCCCGTCGTCCAACCGGCTGCGGGCGGCTCGCGGCGGGCAGTACCCTTGATCGTCCGGCCGCCCCGGCCGACCGGTGCTAGTCAACGGCCCGTCAACGGTCCCCGCGCCCGCGGGGGTCAGCCGCAGATGAGGTGGCGCATGGTGTTCCCCGCTGGCGGCCGTGGCTCCGGGCCCGACGGCCCCGACCGGGGCGGCGCCCGCAGCGAGGCGCCCACGGTCGTCATGCGCCCCACCATGACCGGCCGCGCCCTCGTCCCGGCCCAGGGCGGCCCGGTGGAGGTCCCCGCGCTCGCCTGGTCGGCCGGCGAGTGGGAGGAGTCCTACCAGCGGGTCCGGCTGTCCGGCCGCGCCTACGTCTGGCTCAACCTGGTCGAACAGCGGCTGCGCTCCCTGGTCGACGAGGTGCTGCACCCCATCTACGCCCCCGCCCACGGCGAGGACTGGGTCACCGCCGCGGCCGGCCCGGCCGGCGAGGAGTGGGCCCACCGGGCCGGCGCCGTGCGCGAGGTCAGCCGCCGCAAGGGCTACCTCCTCGACCCCGCCGACGACGACCCGCTGGTCTTCCTCACCCTGCCCCAGCTGCGCGAGCTGATGGTCCAGCACTGGCCCTGCTTCGAGCCCTACCTCGCCGACCGGCGCGAGATCGAACTCGCCCTGGACGAACTGGAAGTGGCCCGGCACGTGGTCTCCCGCAACCGGGTGCTCACCCAGACCGTGCTGGCCCAGACCGAGCGCGCCGCGGCCCGGCTGCTCGCCGTCCTCGACGGCGGCGCGGGCGGGGTGCCCGCCGACGTGGTGGAGTCGCTGGTCGCCGGACGCTACGCCGACGTGGTCGCCGTGCACGCCGACCGGGTCCGGCTGCAGCGCGACCTGCCGGTCGAGGACCTGCTCGACGGCGCCCGGCGCCTGGACGCGCTCGGCATCGGCCTCGGCATGCTCTGCCAGAACTACACCGGCAAGCGCCTGGTCCGCCTGGCCGGCGAGGGCTGCCGGGTCCGGCTGCTGTTCCTCAACCCGGCGAGCAGCGCCACCCGCCGCCGGGAACGCGAACTCGGGCTCTCCCGGGGCGAGTTGTCCCGCTCGATCGAGATGAACATCATGCACGTGCGCCGGGTCCGGGCCCGGCTGCGGGACCAGGGCGGCTTCGAGATCCGGGTCTTCGACGAGACCCCGCGCTTCACCGCCTACCTGGTCGAGGGCCCCCGCCCCACCGGTCCGGTGGCCGGCCGCCGGGGCGGCCGCGACCTCGGCGTCATCCAGCCCTACCTGCGCCGCTCGCGCGGCATGGAGTCCCCGGCGCTGATCCTGCGCGGCGGCGCCGGTCAGCAGCCGGGCGGCACCGAGCCGGGGCTGCTGGAGGTCTACCGCGAGGAGTTCGAGGGGGTCTGGGCCGACTCCCGGAACGTGTCGTGACGTTCCGCATCCTGAGATATCCGCTGGTCAGGGCGGCGCCGCCGGTGGAACACTGCGCGCCGTGAACAGCCTCCCCGCCTGGACCCTGGAACCCGCCGGGCCCAAGGACCTCGAAGCCATCGTCGAGCTCAAGGCCCAGGTCATGCGCGCCGACCTGGAACGCCTCGGGCGCTGGGACCCGGACCGCTCCCGGGAACGCGTGCGGAAGTCCTTCTCCACCCGGTACACCTCGGTGCTGCTGGTCGAGGGCGCCTTCGCGGGCTCCGTCACGATCCGCCCCGACGAGCAGGGCGGCCGCCACCTGGAGCTGTTCTACCTGGCCCCCCGCCTCCAGGGCCGCGGCCTCGGCACCGCCGTCCTGCGCCACCTCCTCGCCGAGGCCGACGCCGCGGGCGAGCCCGTCCGCCTGGTCGTCCTCTCGGGCAGCGCCGCCCAACGGCTGTACGAACGGCACGGCTTCACGGTCGTCCACGAGGACCCGATCGACGTCACCATGCACCGCCCGGCCCCCGGGGCCACCCCGGAGCGGTTGGACGCCGACGTCCGCGCCGAGGCCCGGCGGCTGACCGGGGTCCTTCCCGTGCCGTAACGATTCGCCCATCACCCCTGGTCAGGGCGGGTGTGACCGTGGTAGGTGTAGCCCCCGTGAAGATCACGGGGGATGACGGGGCCGTACTGCGCCTCGAAGACGTACACCGCACCTACGGCACCGGCCCGGAGGCCGTGCGGGCGCTCAGGGGGGTGGACGTCACCTTCGACCGCGGCACGTTCACCGCCGTCATGGGCCCCTCCGGCTCCGGCAAGAGCACCCTGCTGCAGTGCAGCGCCGGCCTGGACCGCCCCGACGGCGGCCGGGTCGTGCTGGACGGCACCGACCTCGCCCGCCTGGGCGAGACCCAGCTGACCGTCCTGCGCCGGCAGCAACTCGGCTTCGTGTTCCAGGCGTTCAACCTGGTCGGCTCGCTCACCGCCGAGCAGAACGTCGGCCTGCCGCTGCGCCTGGCCGGGCGCCGCCCCGACCGGGCCGAGGTCCGGGCCGCGCTCGCCCAGGTCGGCCTCGCCGAGCGGGCCGGCCACCTGCCCTCCCAGCTGTCCGGCGGGCAGCAGCAGCGCGTCGCCATCGCGCGCGCCCTGATCACCAAGCCCCGGATGCTGTTCGCCGACGAGCCCACCGGCGCCCTCGACAGCTCCAGCAGCCGCGATGTGCTCGCCCTGCTGCGCGACCTGGTCGACCGCGAGGGCCAGAGCACCGTCATGGTCACCCACGACCCGGTCGCCGCCTCCTACGCCGACCGCGTGCTCTTCCTGGCCGACGGCCGGATCGTCGACGACCTGCCCCACCCGAGCGCCCAGCAGGTCGCCGAGCGGATGACCGCCCTGGAGACGACGGGGACGGCGGCATGACTTCGCTCGGCACCCTGCTGCCCGTGGCCGCCGCGAGCCTGCGCCGCCGCAAGGCCGCCTTCGCCGGCTCCTACGTCGCCCTCACCCTGGGCGTCACCCTGGTCGCCACCACCGGCAGCCTGCTCAACGACACCGCCGGGGACGACTCCCCGCTCGGCGCCCCCTCGCTGCACAAGGTGCTCCAGTTCACCTCGGCGATGGCCGCCTTCGTCGCCGTCTTCGTCGTCGCCGGCACCTTCGCCTTCGCGGTCGCCCAGCGCCGCCAGGAGATCGCGATGCTGCGCGCCGTCGGCGCGACGCCCCGCCAGATCGTCCAGCTGATCACCGGCGAGGCCGTCGTCGTCGCCCTCGTCTCCGCGGTCAGCGGCTGCCTGCTCTCGCTGCCCGGCGCGCCCGCGCTCGCCGCCTGGCTGGTGGCCCGCGGCGCCGCCCCCGAGGGGTTCACCGCCCGGCCCGCCGTCGGGCCGATGCTGCTGGCCGCCGCCGTCGGCCTGGCGGTCGCCCTGCTCGGGGCCGTCGCCGCCGCCGTCCGGGCCGGGCGGGTGCGGGCCGTGGAGGCGCTCGGCGACGCCGCCGTCGACCGCGCGGTCATGACCGGGCCGCGCTGGGCCTTCGCCGTGCTCGGGCTGGTCGGCTTCGTCGGCACCGTCGGCTTCTACCTGGCGGCGTCCAGCATGCCGCCCGCCCCCGGCGACCAGCCGGACGACCCCCAGCTGGCCTCCCAGTGGGTGATGGGCGCCGACCTGGCCGCCATCACCACCATCGCCCTGTTCGCGCCCGTCGTCGTGCCGCTGCTGGTCCGGCTGCTCAGCGCCCCGCTGGCCCGGCTCACCGCCGCCGCCCCGCTGCTCGCCCGGCAGAACGCGCTCACCGCGGTGCGCCGCACCGTCTCCACCGCCACCCCGGCCTTCCTCACCATCGCGCTCGCCGGTACCGCCGTCGGCTCCACCGCCGCCTTCGCCGACGCCATGACCGCCCAGGCCAGGGCCACCGCGGCGGCCCGGTACGTGCTGCGCCCCGGCGCCGCCCCGCTGCCCGCCGACGCCGCCCGGCGGCTCACCGCCGGCCAGGCCGGCCTGCACGCCACCGCGACCACCTCCACCGTGGTGATGGGCCTCGGCGCCGAGCGGCCCGCCTTCGACGACCACAGCGAGGACTCGCCCGCCAGCGCTCCGTCCGCCGCCACCGTCGTGGACGGCGACCTCGCCACCGCCTGGACCCTGCCCGCCGTCGAGGGCTCCGCCGCCGACCTGCACGGCGCCACCCTCGCCGCCTCCACCGACCAGGTCCGCGGCCACGGCTGGAAGCTCGGCGACCAGGTCAACCTGCGCCTGGCCGACGGCACCGTCACCGGCCTGCGGCTCGCCCTGGTCTACCGCACCCAGCTCGGCCTGGACGAGGTCCTGCTCAGCGGCGACGCCGTCAGCGGCCACCTGGCCGGCGCCCGCCCCGGCGCCGTCCACCTCAGCGCCGAACCCGCCGACCGGCTCGGCGGCGTCCTCACCGACGCCCAGGCCCCGGGGCCCGACCCGAACGCCCACTACGCCTGGATCGCCACCACCACCATCCTCGGCCCGGCCCTGCTCTACGCGCTGATCGCCATCGTCAACACCATGGTGATGAGCGTCGCCGACCGGCGCCGCGACTTCACCGTGCTGCGGCTGGCCGGGACGGTGCGCCGCCAGGTGCTGCAGATGGTCGCGCTGGAGGCCGTCCTGGTGGTGGCCACCGCCACCGCGCTCGCCCTCGCCGTCACCGCGCTGACCCAGTACGGCACCACGGCCCTGCTCAACCACCGCATCCTGGCCGGGCAGGCGAGCGTCGCGCTGCGGCTGCCCTGGCTGCCGCTGGGCGGGGGCGCGGGGCTCTGCCTGGCGCTCGCGGTGGCGTCCAGCGTGCTGTCCAGCCGGCTCGCGCTGAGTGGACGGGCGGCGGCCCGGTAGGCCCACCAGGCCTGGTACGCCCGGGGGCCGGTGGCGCCCGGGGTAGCCCGTACGGCTGGTGACCCACTAGTAATCATTCGATAGGACTATTCGGCCCCGGCGTGCTCGTCAGCGCGCCGGGGCCGAGCCGCCGTAGCGTCCGATCCCATGATCGACAGCCCGCACCCGACCGGCTCCGAACACCCCCACGCCACCCGCCGCGGCCTGCTGCGCACCGCCCTCGGCGCCTCCACCGCCCTCGTCGCCCTGCCCGTGCCGTCCGCGGCCGCCCGCACACCGGGCGGACGGATCGAGTTCCACGGCGTCCACCAGGCCGGCATCCTCAACCCGCCCCCCGGCTACGCCACCTTCCTCGCCCTCGACGTCACCGCCCGCGACCGCGCCGCCCTGGAAACCCTGCTGCGCACCCTCACCGACCGGATCCGCTTCCTCACCACCGGCGGCACCCCGCCCGACCCCGGCCCGGACGCCGCCCCCGCCGACAGCGGCACCCTCGGCCCCGTCCTGCCCGCCGACGACCTCACCGTCACCGTCTCCGTCGGCGCCTCGCTCTTCGACACCCGCTACGGCCTCACCGACCGGTGCCCCCGCCGCCTCACCGCCATGCCCGCCTTCCCCGTCGACGCCCTGCGCCCCGCCGAATGCCACGGCGACCTCTGCCTCCAGATCTGCGCCGAGAGCCGCGACACCGTCCAGCACGCCGTCCGCGACCTGCTGCGCGCCACCAAGGGCCTGGCCGGGCCCCGCTGGCAGCTCGACGGCTTCCAGAACCGCCCCCGCCCCACCGGCTCGGCCCGCAACCTGCTCGGCTTCAAGGACGGCATCCAGAACCCCGACACCGGATCCTCCCGGCAGATGGACGAACTGGTCTGGGTCGGCGACGGCGGCGACGAACCCGCCTGGGCCGCCGGCGGCAGCTACCAGGTCGTCCGCGCCATCCGCATCCTGGCCGCGGGCTGGGACGAGGTGCCGCTGCACCAGCAGGAGCGGACGATCGGCCGCCGCAAGGGCGACGGCGCCCCGCTCGGCGCCGCCGTCGAGACCGACATCCCCGACTACACCCACGACCCCGACGGCGCCGTCATCCCCCTCGACTCCCACATCCGCCGCGCCAACCCCCGCACCGACGCCGCCGGGCCCAGCCGCATCCTGCGCCGCGGCTTCAACTTCGACCGCGGCCTCGGCCCCGACGGCGAACCCGACCTCGGCCTCGCCTTCTGCTGCTACCAGCAGGACGTCCGGCGCCAGTTCGAGGCCGTCCAGGCCCGCCTCGACACCGAACCCCTCGCCCGCCACCTCCGCCCCACCGGCGGCGGCTACTTCTACGTCCTCCCCGGCGCCCGCGACAGCACCGACTGGCTCGGCCGCACCCTCCTCGCGCCCTGACCGGCGGGTCGCCCAACGAGGCTTCAGGGAAGCGGAGTTGAACCCTCCGTCGGCGCCCGCAGCCGGCCTCCCGACGCGGCGCCCCGACCCCGACCGCCCGCCCGCGACCGCCCGCACCGGCTCCCCTGCCGGTCGGGTTGTCGGTGGGGCGGGTGATGATGGGGGCTGTTTCGCCGGAGGACGGAAGGACACACCTGATGAGCTGGTGGCAGCAGCCACTGGTCGGCTTCGACCTGGAGACCACGGGCACCGACCCGGCCGTGGACCGCATCGTCACGGCCGCGCTCGTGGACACGGTCGGCGCCGTCCGGGTGGAGGCGGCCAACTGGCTGCTCGATCCCGGCGTGCCGATCCCCGCCGAGGCGGAGGCGATCCACGGGATCGGGGACGCCCTGGCACGCAGCAGGGGGCGACAGGCCAAGGAGGCGGTCGAGGAGATAGCCGCGGCGCTCTGCGCGCGGATAGCGGACGGACGGCCGGTGGTCGCCTTCAACGCGCCCTTCGACCTCTCGCTGCTCGACGCCGAGCTGCGCCGCTACGGCCTGCCCACGCTCGCCGAGCGCCTCGGCGCCCCGGTCGGCCCGGTGCTGGACGCGCTGGTGATCGACCGGGCCGTCGACAAGTACCGCAAGGGCTCACGCACCCTGCAGCGGGTGTGCGAGGTGTACGGGGTGGAGCTGACGGACGCCCACGAGGCGGGCAGCGACGCGCTGGCCGCCGTACGGGTCGCCGTCGCCTTGGCCGGGCGCTACCCGGCCGAGGTCGGGGAGGTGGCACCGGCCGAACTGCACCGGCGCCAGATCGGCTGGTACCGGGAGTGGGCCGAAGGCCTCCAGGCCTGGCTGCGCCGCGGCAAGGACCCGCAGGCCGTGGTCGACCCGCGCTGGCCGTCCAGACCGTCCGGCGTGGACGACGTGGACGGCGAGGACGACGTGGACGCGGCGGACAGGGCGGCCGACCGGCCGGCCGCGACCGGATGACCGGGCCCGACGGGTCGACCGGGCCCGCCCACCGGGTGCGCCCGGCCCGACCCGAGGACCTGCCCGGCTTCCTCGCCCTCGCCGCCGAGGTCGAGCACTGGTTCGGCCCGATGGTGGCCGAGCCCGGCTTCCACCGCGCGGTGGAGAAGTCCGTCGCCCGGGGCAACGCGACCGTCGCGGAGGACGACCGGGGCCTGCTCGGCGGCCTGCTGTTCGGCCCCGCCCAGGACGGGCCGCACCATCTGCACTGGCTGGTGGTCGCCGAGCGCGCCCGGGGCACCGGCGAGGGCCGGGCGCTGGTCGAGGACGCGCTGCGCCGGCACGTCCGCGCCCCGGCCACCGTCGAGGTGGTCACCTTCGGCCCGGACCACCCCGGGGCGGTGACCAGCGGCGCCCGGGTGTTCTACGAGCGGCTGGGCTTCACCCCGGCCGAGCCCGCCGGGCCCGGACCGGAGGGCGGCTCCCGCCAGGTCTACCGGCTGCGCCTCGACTGAGGCCTCAGCCCTGGATGTCCAGACCCACCGGGTGCGCCAGGTCCACCGGGCAGACGAACACGTGCAGTTCGCCGTGCCGACCCATCGACAGGCCGGGGTCGTCGCCGCTCTCCACCGTGAGCAGCAGCGTCATCCGGGCCCCGCAGCGGCAGTCGACCGGGATCAGGTCGGTGCAGTGCCAGGACGGCCAGCCGCCCAGCTTCCAGCCGTCCGCGCGGCCGTGGTCCCGCTCGTACTCCAGGCCCTGCCGCTCGGCGAACTCCGCGACGGCGCGGGCGAGTTCCCCGGGCAGCTCGTCCCGGTCGGGCAGGTCGAGGACCTGCTCGGGGCGCAGCGCGCACGGCTGCGGCAGGTACGGCTCGGCGCTGTGCCGGGGCGCCGGGGGAGTGGCGGGGGCGAGCTCGGCGGCGCGCTGCCAGTGGAGTTCGACGGCGGGGCCGTAGTAGTAGCGCTCGCCCTGGATGTCGTCGTGGTCGTTGGGGCACCAGAGCACCTGGAGCAGGTCGGTGGCCGCCGGCCAGGGCAGGTGCGGGGCGTCCTGGGCGCGGATCCGGGCGAGCGGGACCAACGCCGTCGCGGGGGCGGGGAGTCCGGGCTCCCTACGGGGGAAGCCGTCCTCCTCCTCGGGGTGCCGCGCGGTGCAGTGCGGCCAGGGTTCGCCGACCGGCCACAGCGCCGGGCCGCCGATCCGGCTGCCGGGCGGGTCGGCGAGCGGCAGGTCGGCGCCGGGCGGGGCGGCGTACGGGTGCAGCAGGGTGGCCGGCCGCAGGTAGCGGGCCAGGCCGGGGACGGCGGCGACGAGGTCGGCGGGGTCGGGTGCGGGGTCGGTCACGGCGCCCCAGCCTACGGCCCGGCCCGCCACCTGCCGCCCAACACCCCTACGCGGCCGGGAAGTCGAAGGTGTACCCCTGGGTGACGAGCCAGGGCAGCAGCTGCTTGAGCGCGGCCACGGTCTGGCTGCGGTCGCCGCCGCCGTCGTGCATCAGGATCACCCCGCCGGGCTTGAGCTGGCTCTGCACGGTGGAGACGATCGCGGGCACGCCCGGGCGGGACCAGTCGCGGGGGTCGACGGACCAGCCGAGCGAGTCCATCCCGAGGCCGGCGGCGATGTGCTCGTTGTCGGCGTTGAAGCCGCCGCCCGGGGCGCGGAACCAGCTGATCCGGGTGCCGGGCCCGCCGGCCTTGACGATCATGTCGCGGGCGGCGGAGATCTCGTACACCGCCTTGTCGTGCGGGAGCTTCTCGAAGGGCTGCGGGTGGTGGACGCTGTGGTCGCACAGCCGGTGGCCCTCGGCCAGCACCCGCTTGACCAGGGCCGGGTTGGCGGCGGCGTTCTGGCCGATCTCGCAGAAGGTGGCCTTGACGTGGTACTGGGCGAGCAGGTCGAGGATCTGGCCGGTGGCCGGGCCGGGGCCGTCGTCGAAGGTGAGGGCGACCGTGCGGCCGCCGGAGGCGGTGGAGCCGATCACCTTGGTGGCGGGCCCGGGGTGCGCGGGCGGCGCGGCGGGCGTGCCGGTGGCCGGGGCCTGGCTCTGGCTCTGCCCCTGGGCCCCGCCGGTGGTGGCCGACCCGGTGGTGGCCGACCCGGTGGTGGTCGACCCGGCGGGGGTGCGCGGCGTGGTGGCGGCCGGCCGGGCGGCCGGGCCGGAGCCGGCGGCGTCCGAGCCGGGGGTGGGGGCGATGGTGGCGGCCCCGGTGCCGGTCGGCTGCTGCTGCGTGGGGGCGCTGGCGGTCGCGGTGGGCTGCAGGGCCCCGCTGGCGGTGCCGCACGCGGTCAGGCCCAGGAGGGCGGCCACCGCGATGCAGCCCGCGATCAGCCGTCGGCGGCCGGTGGCCTCACGGGTCGGGGGGAGGGGGCTGCGACGGGTGGGGGTCCGGTGCATGGCGGCGGCTCCTGAGGGGCAAGAAGGGGGCCGATCCCTCGGTCAGGATGACTGTGTGATAGGACGCCGATCGTACGTGTCCCGGTTGCGCGCCGGACCGTTGCGGCTTAAGAGTCTTCTCACATCCGAGGGGTTTGGCGTCCGCCGGTCGGAGGGGGTAGTGGTGCCGTCAGAACGGGTACCAGCGCACCCCGGTGGCCCCCTCCCGGAGCGAGTCCACCCGGCGCCGGAACTCCGCCAGTGCCGCCGGGCTCCCGGCCGCCTGCTGGGCGACCCAGGAGGCGCTTGCGGTCTCCCGGGCCCCGCGCAGGACCGTGAAGCCGGACCAGTCGCGCACGTCCCGGCCGTACGCCTCGGTGAACGCCCGGTAGTCGTCCTCGGGCACGCCGTAGCGGTCGTGGGCGAGCGCGAGGACCACCAGGTCGTGCTCCCGCAGGTCCTGGGAGAAGGTCTCCAGGTCCAGCAGCACCGGCCCGTCCGGGCCCACGTGGACGTTGCGCGGCAGCGCGTCGCCGTGGATCACCCCGGGGGCCAGGTCCGGCGCCAGACCCGGCAGGGCGGCCGCGAAGTCGTCCCGGCGCCCGCGCAGGAAGGCGACGTCCGCCGGGTCGACCTGCCCCTCGGCGGAGGCCAGCCAGCGCTCCACCGGCGCCAGCAGGTCGCGCCCGCCGAGCGGGAACGGCGGCAGCGGCAGCGCGTGCAGGGCGCGCAGCAGCGGGGCGAGGTCGGCCGGGCGGGCCGGGCGGACGGCGGGGGCGAGCCGGTGCCAGAAGGTGACCGGGTGCCCGTGCGCCCGCTGCGGCCCGGCCGCCACCGCCTCGTACGGGCGGACCACCGGGACGCCCTGCCCGGCGAGCCAGTGCGCGACGGTCAGTTCGCGCTGCGCCCGGTCGTACAGTTCGGGGCCGCGGCCGACCTTGGCGACCACGGCCGGGTCGCCGAGGTCGAAGACGGCGTTCTCGCCGAGGGCGAGCAGTCGGGCCCCGTCCGGGGCGGGCAGTCCGGCGCTCGCGCAGGCGCCGGCGAGCAGCAGCCGGGCGCGGCCCTCGTCGAAGGGGATCATGGCTGGGCTCCGTTCCGCCGTCGTTCATCCGGGGGACCCCGGACGGTGATCATCATGGCGCACCGGGCGGCGCGCGGGCGGCGGGGCCGTCGGAGGGTTTCCCGACAGTAGCTCAACTGGTAGAGAGGGGCTGGCAGTTGGGCGCAGATCCGGGCCGCGGGCGGGCGCGCCCCCGGTCCCGCTCCGGGGGGTGAGGTGGGGTTATCCCCACCCCCGGACCCTTAGTCCTCCTCCTCGGAGGTAGGGGGTGGACTCCACCCTGAGGGGGAGAAGTCTCCACCCGGAGCACGAGGCAGAGGGGGCTGCGGCCGGGAGACACTGGGTCGGGGCCGTTCGGGGCGGCCCCGTACGGGGGTTGGAACACGGGGGCTCCTTGCCGCACGGCGAGCACGTACTCGTAGGATGACGCCCAGACCTACTTACCTGCCGACCGGCTAGGGGGCGCCAGCGCGCGTCCCCGGTCCGGTCCTGCCGTCGCCCAGCGTCCCGTCCCCCAAGGGCTGCGGTGAACCATGCCCAGGAGGCATCGAGCATGTTCCACCGACTAGGACAATTCGTCGTTCGCCGCGCTTGGTGGGTGATCGCCGCATGGCTCGTCGGAGCGGTCATCGTGTCCATCAGCGCCGCGAAGGTCGTCGACCAGACCGACCAGTCGAAGTTCCTGCCCACTCATTACGAGTCGATCCAGGCCGCGGAGCTCCAGGGGCGGGCCTTCCCGTCCAGCTTCACGCCGTCCGCCCTGCTGCTCTTCGAGCGCACCGACGGCGGTCAGCTGACCAAGGACGACCAGGCCTCGATGGACAAGGTCGTCAAGGGCCTGACGGACGCGCAGATCCCGCTGGTCCAGCAGGTCCTGCCGGTCCTGGAGCAGTCGAAGTCCAAGGACGGCAAGTACGCGCTGTCCCAGGTCGCCATGGACCAGAGCAAGCAGCAGGACCCGCAGTTCGCCGAGGCGGCCAAGAAGCTGCGCGAGGACGGCACCAAGCTCGCCGAGGGCACCGGGCTGAAGTTCCAGGTCGGCGGTGACGCGGCGAGCCAGCTGGACCAGAAGGAGTCCTCGGGCTCGACCGACTCGATCGTGCTGCTCGGCGGCCTGGTGCTGGTCATCCTGATCGTCGGCATCATCTTCCGCAGCATCCTGGCCGGTCTCCTGCCGGTGCTGCTCTCGCTGGTGGTCGCGATGCCGGTCGCCAAGGGCCTGATCAACGACGCGGTCAAGGCGTTCGACCTGCAGACCACGCCGATGACCTCGGCGATCCTGATCATCGTGGTGCTCGGCGTCGGCACCGACTACTTCCTTTTCCTGGCGTTCCGCTACCGGGAGCGGCTGCGGGCCGGTGACGACCGCAAGCAGGCCGTGGCCAACGCGGTCGGCCGGGTCGGCGAGGCGATCGCCTCGGCCGCCGGCGCCGTCGCCGTCGCCTTCGCGGTGCTGATCCTCTCCAGCCTCGGCATGTTCACCGCGCTCGGCCCGGCCCTGGCCATCGCCGTCCTCGCCACCGCGGCCGTCATGCTCACCCTGGCCCCGGCCGTGCTCGCCGTGATCCCCTCCCGGGCCGTGTTCTGGCCCGGCCGCAAGTGGATGCAGGAGCCCCAGAACGCCCGCTTCGCCGCGCTCGGCCGGATGACCGGCAAGAAGCCCGGCCTGGTCGCCCTGGTCTCCGGCGGCCTGCTGCTCGTCCTGGCCCTGGCCGGCGTCAACTACACCGGCACCTACGACCTCGCGGGCAGCTCCATGCCCAAGGACAAGGAGTCGATGGTCGTCCAGGACAAGCTGATGAACGCGTTCTCGGCCGGTGCCACCGACCCGAGCCACGTCTTCCTCACCAGCACCAACGGCGCCAAGCTGAACGAGGGCGACTTCAAGGCCTTCGGCGACAAGCTCGGCGGGGTCGCCGGGGTGGCCAACGTGGTCATGCCCACCGCGGAGCGCGGCATCAGCAAGGACGGCACCACCGCCGACTTCTCGGTGGAGCTGAAGGACGCCCCGGCCACCAACGAGGCGATCGACACCGTGGTGAAGCTGCGCGACGCCGCGCACGCCGCGGCCCCGGCCGACAGCAAGGCCCTGGTCGGCGGCATGACGTCCATCTTCAAGGACATCAACGCCGCGATGGTCCACGACTACTCGCTGGTCTTCCCGATCGCGGCCCTGCTGATCATGATCATCCTGGGCCTGCAGCTGCGCAGCATCGTCGCGCCCTGGTACCTGATGGCCTCGGTCGGCCTCGGCTTCGGCGCCACCCTCGGCGCCACCACCCTGCTGTTCCAGAACATCAAGGGTGAGGCGGGGCTGATGTTCATGCTGCCGATCTTCATCTACCTCTTCGTGGTGGCGATCGGCACCGACTACAACATCCTGATCATCGCCCGTCTGCGGGAGGAGGCCCGCGAGGGCCGCAGCCCGCGCGAGGCGGCCCGCGAGGCCATCAAGCACGGCGGTCCGACCGTCGCGGCGGCCGGCTTCATCCTGGCGGCCTCGTTCGGGACCTTCATGCTCGCGGGCAACGTGCTCTTCATGGAGCTCGGCTTCGCGCTGGCCTTCGGCATCGTGCTGGCGGCCTTCGTGATGGCGATGTTCTTCACCCCGTCCATCACGGCCCTGCTCGGCCAGAAGGCCTGGTGGCCCGGCCACGGCGGTGACGCCCGTCCCGGTGAGGGCCACGCCCCGCTGGCCGGCACCCACGGCCTGCCGGAGCCGGCCGGCCGGCACTGACCCGGGGGCCCGGCCACGGGTCCGACAGCAGACGGCGCCCCGCTCCGGCGGGGCGCCGTCCCCTGTTTGCAAGGCGGCCAAACGTGATCTGTTCAGCAGAAAAGTGCCCGGTCAATCGGGGTGTCGCCGTGCTACAGTCGAGTCAGTTGCAGTTTTGGTTCCCATGAACGCTTGTGTGCGCCTGCTGGTTCCAACCAACAGGCGCATTTGTTTTGTCCGGTGTTTCAGTCTCCGGATGGGGATCGCGGCTACTTGGGGATTCACGAGGTGTGAATCCCTGATGCCCCAAGTATGAGGAGACGGTTATGGCTACCGGCACCGTGAAGTGGTTCAACAGCGAAAAGGGCTTCGGCTTCATCGAGCAGGACGGCGGCGGCCCGGACGTCTTCGCCCACTACTCGAACATCCAGGCCAACGGCTTCCGCGAGCTCGTCGAGGGCCAGCGTGTGGAGTTCGACGTCACCCAGGGCCAGAAGGGCCCGCAGGGCGAGAACATCCAGGTCATCGCCTGACGTTCAGCCTCTACGCTGACACGTGATCCTGTGATCCCGTGAGGCAGGGGCCCGCACCGGCAACGGTGCGGGCCCCTGTTCATGCCGCCGTACGGCCGGGGCGGCGCACTCCACCCAGACGGCCGACCAGTCCGCGAGCGCGGGCTGCCGACCGACTGACGGAGAATCCGTGACCACCCCTGCCCGCACGCCCCGCGACCGTGGCGACCGCACCACCGACCGTTCCGCCGCGCGCTCGGCCGACCGTACGGCCGAAGGCCGCACCGGCCGCCCCCGCCGCACCGGCGACAACCCCGAGCGCGCCCGCCGCACCGGCGAGGGCGCCGACCGCGCCCGCAAGCCGCGGGGCCGCACCGGCGCCCCGAAGACCGGCCGCACCGCCGTCCCGGAGGCCGCCGACTTCACCGTCGTCGAGGGCACCCCGGCCCGGCCCCCGGCGGCCACCTTCGCCGAGCTCGAGATGCCCAAGGCGCTCCTGTCCGCGCTCACCCGCGAGGGCGTCACCGAGCCGTTCCCGATCCAGGCCGCCACCCTGCCCGACTCGATCGCCGGGCGCGACGTCCTCGGCCGCGGCCGCACCGGCTCCGGCAAGACCCTGGCCTTCGGCCTGCCGCTGCTCGCCCGCACGGCCGGCCGCCGCGCCGACTCCCGGCACCCGCTGGCGCTCGTCCTGGTGCCCACCCGCGAGCTCGCCCAGCAGGTCACCGAGGCGCTCACCCCGTACGCCACCGCCGTCAACCTGCGGATCACCACCGTCGTCGGCGGCATGGGCATCAGCCGGCAGGCCAACGCGGTGCGCCGCGGCACCGAGGTCCTGGTCGCCACCCCCGGCCGACTGGACGACCTGATCGGGCGCGGTGACGTCAACCTGTCCGACGTCGCCATCACGGTCCTCGACGAGGCCGACCAGATGGCCGACATGGGCTTCCTCCCGCAGGTCAGCCGGCTGCTGGAGCAGGTCGCCGAGGGCGGGCAGCGGATGCTGTTCTCCGCCACCCTGGACCGCAACGTGGACCGGCTGGTCAAGCGCTTCCTGACCGACCCGGTCACCCACTCGGTCGACCCCTCGGCCGGCGCGGTCACCACCATGGACCACCACGTCCTGCAGCTGGAGCCCACCGACAAGGCCTCCGCCACCGCGCACATCGCCTCCCGCGACGGCCGGGTGATCATGTTCGTGCACACCAAGCACGGCGCCGACCGGCTCGCCAAGCAGCTGCGCGCCACCGGCGTGATGGCCGCCGCCCTGCACGGCGGCAAGTCCCAGCCGCAGCGCAACCGGGTCCTGGACCAGTTCCGCGAGGGCGAGGTCACCGCGCTGATCGCCACCAACGTGGCCGCCCGCGGCATCCACATCGACGGCCTGGACCTGGTCGTCAACGTCGACCCGCCGATCGACCACAAGGACTACCTGCACCGCGGCGGCCGCACCGCCCGGGCCGGCGAGTCCGGCACGGTCGTCACCCTGGTGCTGCCCGAGCAGCGCCGCGAGGTCAACCGGCTGATGACGGTCGCCGGGATCCGCCCGACCGTCACCAAGATCCGCCCCGGCGACGCCGACCTGGCCCGGATCACCGGCGCCCGCACCCCCAGCGGTGTCGCGGTCGCCCTGGCCGTCCCGGCCACCGCCCAGCCCGCGGCCCAGGCCGGCTCCGCCGACGGCAAGGCCGCCGGCAAGTCGGGCAACGCGCGCCGCCGCCCCGCCAAGCGCTCCGGGCTGCCTGCCGACGTCGACATGAACGGCAACCCGCGCCGCCCGCGCCCCAAGCAGCGCGTCGGCGGGGCCGCCCAGGGCGAGCGGCCGCAGGCCGCCGGGTTCATCGGGCGCTCCTCCGGCCGGGCCCGGCCGGGCAGCGGCTCCCAGTCCGGCGCCAACTACGGGACCGGGCGCCAGCGCCGCAAGTTCGACTGACCGCCCCGGGGCCCCGCGCCCCGACCGGCCTTCCCGCGGGCCCCGCGAACCCCCCTGTCACCGGGGGATTTCGCGGGGCCCGCGGCGTTTTCCGGACCGGAACGAGCCCGGTTCCCGTACGGCCCCCGCGCGGCCTGATCGGGGCGGACGTCGGCAGCTGGCGTGAATCCGCCGTAACGTGCGTTGAACCAGCGCTTGACGGGCGACCGCGCACCCCCGATTCTTTTACGCGGCCCACACAACTGTCGCACAGTCACCACGAGTCGACAGCTGTTGAGTTGACGTGATTCGCCGACCCGGAAGGACCACCGTCCCGATGCGCCGAACCTCCGCTCTGCTCACCACCGCCCTGCTCGCAGGGGCCGCCGCCGTGGCCGCACCCGCCACCAGCGCCCAGGCCGCCCCCGCCTGCACCGCCTCCGCCGTGGGCTGGAGCGTGGTCGGCAACTGCAGCGGGCTCGACCCGATGCAGGCCTGGACGGTCACCGCCAGCTGTTTCTACTGGAACGCCGACCACACCCTGCAGTTCTCCCGACCGGCGATCGGCGGCACCGGGATCGGCGACGGCCGGGTCATCGCGTCCTGCGGGGCCGGCGACACCGTCATCTTCCCGCGCGTCATCCTCGGCGCCGCCCCGCCGGCCGGCCCGACCGGCCAGATCACCGGCTACGTCGGCAAGTGCGCCGACGTGCGGGGCGCCAACGTCGGCAACGGCACCGCCGTCCAGATCTACGACTGCAACGGCAGCCTGGCGCAGAAGTGGCGGATCGGCGTCGACGGCACCGTCCGCGCCCTCGGCAAGTGCATGGACGTCTCCGGCGGCGGCACCACCAACGGCACCCCCGTCCAGATCTACGACTGCAACGGCAGCGGCGCCCAGCAGTGGCAGGCCCGCTCCGACGGCTCGCTGTACAACCCGCAGTCCGGCCGCTGCCTGGACGACCTCGGCTTCTCCACCACCAACGGCAACCAGCTCGGCATCTGGGACTGCAACGGCGCGGCCAACCAGAAGTGGAACCTCCCGGTCTGACCGACCGCCACCTGAACCGGTCCGCCGCCCGCACCCCCGTCGGGCGGCGGACCCTTTTTCCGGGCTAGGGGCCCGCCGCCCTGGAGGCCCGCCGCCCTAGACGCTCGCCGCCGTCGGGGCCAGCCGGCGCAGCCGCTCCGCCGTCTGCGCGTCCCGCGGCGACATCACGATCAACTGCAGCCCCTCGGCGGCCAGCAGCACGTGCTGGTCGATCCGAAGCTCGCCCAACTCCTCGTGCCGCAACACCTTCTCGGCGCCCGAACGCTCCGCCACCTGGTGCTCGCCCAGCCAGCGGTCCGCCTCCGGATACTCCTCCCGCACGTGCTGGATCATCCGGCCCAGGTGGCGGCCCACCGCCGTGGCCTCGCCGCCGCGCTCCGCGTAGGCCGAGCGCAACTGGGCCAGGAATCGCCGGGCGTGCTCCTCCCAGTGCTCCACCCGGTCGCGGTGCGCGGCGTTGCCGAACACCACCCAGGCCAGGTTGCACTCCTGCGGCGGCCGCCCGGACAGCCCGAACAGCGCGTCGGCGCCCGGATTCCAGGCCCGCAGGTCCCAGTTGGCGTCCATCACCCAGGCCGGCGCCGGCCACTGCGCGTGCATCAGCCGCAGCAGCGCCGCCGGGACCTCCGCGGGCGCGCTCACCTCCCCGTCCATCGGGTGGCTGCCCGCCAGCCGGAACAGGTACGCCGTCTCCGCCCGGTCCAGCCGCAGCGTCCGGGCCAGACTCGCCAGCACCTCCGGCGACGGGTGGATGTCCCGCCCCTGCTCCAACCACGTGTACCAGGTCACCCCCACCCCGGCCAGCAGCGCCAACTCCTCCCGCCGCAGCCCCGGCGTGCGCCGCCGCACCCCCGGCGCCAAACCCACCTGCTGCGGCGTCAACCGGGCCCGGCGGCTGCGCAGGAAACCCGACAGCTCCGTGCGGCGCTCCTCCGACTCGTCCATCTCCCCCGTCCTTCCCCTGGTGGTCCGACTACCAGTATCGCCACGCACTGCCGCCGCCCCCGGCGCCCGATGGAAGCTTGATCACGACACCGGAAGCCACCCCGAGGAACCTCCCTGATGAACCGTCGGAACCGTACCGTCCGCCGCGCCGTGACCACCCTCGCGGCCGCCGCCCTGCTCGCCGGCGCCGGAACGCTGCCCGCCGCCGCGGCCGCCCACTGCCCCGCCCCGGCCGTGATCAACGGCCACGCCCCCACCCTGGTGCCCGAGACCGCCGTCTGGGACCAGGCCCACCACCGCTTCCTGGTCGGCTCGCTGCGCCACGGCACCGTCTCCGCCGTCGCCCTCGACGGCAGCGTCCGCACCCTGATCGACGACCCCGGCACCCTCACCGAGATCGCCGGCCTGCGGATCGACCGGGCCCACCGCCGGATCCTGGTCACCAACCTCGACAACGGCATCGGCGAACGCAGCGGCCCCGCCACCCTCGGCCGGCTCGCCGGCATCGCCGCCTACGACCTGGACACCGGCCGCCGCCTCTACTACACCGACCTCGCCGCCGTCGCCGCGGACGGCGGCAGCCACCTGGCCAACGACATCGCCGTCGCCCCCGACGGCACCGCCTACGTCACCGACTCCTTCGCCCCCGTCGTCTACCGGGTCGACCCGGACGGCACCGGCTCCGTCCTGCTGCGCGACGACCGCCTCGCCCCCGCCCCCGGCGCCTACGGCCTCAACGGCATCGCCTACCGCGACGGCCGGCTCCTGCTCGGCAAGTGGGACGACGGCACCCTGTGGCAGCTCCCACTGCGGGACCCGGCTGGCCTGCGCCGCGTCGAGATCGCCGACGGCGGCGCCCTGCTCCACCTCGACGGCATCTCCGCCCGCCCCGACGGCAGCCTCGCGGGCGTCACCAACGCCTTCTACGGGGCGGGCCACGACGCCGAGGTCGAACTGCGCTCCGACGACCACTGGCGCACCGCCCGCCTCACCGCCGTCCACCCCTCCGCCGACGCCACCCCCACCGCCGTCACCACCGGCCCCGGCGGCGCCCTCTACCAGCTCTCCGGCGGCCTCGCCGACGCGAACGCCGGCCACCCGGGGGACACCTTCACCCTCCGCCGGGTCTGACCCGGCCCCACCCCGAGGGCGCGCCCGGCACCGGCCGTGCGCGCCCTCGGTGCTGCCGTACGCCGTCACCGGTTCGAGTGGGTGCGGCTGGTCCGGCGTGCGGGCCGCTGGCACGCTGCGGCCCAGGCGACGGGAGAGACCCGGTGGCCCGACGGGAGGGGCGGATGGCCGACGATCCGGAGCTCGAGGCGATCGCCGAGCATGACGGGACGCACGGACCGACCGAGGGGGAGATCATGAGCGCCGAGCCGGCCGAGCCGCCGGGCCGCGAGCCGGTGATGATCACCACCTGGCTGCGGCTGCCCAAGCCGGTGATGGACGAGGTGCGCCGACGGGCGCGGGAGCGGGTGACCGAGCCGGGCGCCCTCCTCCGGGAATGGGTCGAAGCCGCCGTCGTGGACCCGGGCGGGACCGTGCCGGTGAGCGTGATCATCGCCGCCGTGGCGCGCCACCATCGGGAGCGTGCGGCCCTGATCGGTCGGCAGTTCGAGCGGGCGCGGCACTGGGAAGGGGTCGAAATCGCCGCGTACGTGCATCGGGCTGATGAAGCGGAACCCCGCTGAGCCGGGCTCCGGCTCGGGCCCGGCTCAGGAGCTCAGGCGCTCAGCGCCGTGACGGCCGTCGCCGCCCGGCGGGCCCGGTCGTAGCGTTCCAGCAGCAGCGCGGCCAGCTCCGGGGCCGCGCCGAGGACGTCGGCGACCAGGTCCGCGCCCGCCGCGGCCGCCGCGATGCGGTCCGGCAGCCGGCCCGGGGCCAGCAGGTACGGGGCGACGGCCGTCCGCCCCGCGCCGGCCGCGCGCAGGGCGGCGAGGGCGTCGGGCACCCGCGGGCCGGCCGCCGAGGCGTAGGCGACCTCGACGGCGGCCCAGCCGCGGGTGCGCCGCCACTCGGCGGCCACCCGGCGGGTGGCCGCGTCGGCGGCCGGGTCGGAGGAGCCCGCCGCGGCCAGCACCACGCCCGTACCGGCGCGGACCGCCGCCGAGCGGACGTCGAGCCCGGCCGCGGCCAGCCGGCGGTCCAGGGCGGCGAGCAGCAGCGGGGAGGGGCCCAGCACGTCGGCGACCGGCAGCCCGGCGCCGGCCGCGCGCAGGGCGGCGGGGATGTCGTGCTTGGCGTGGAAGGCCCGGTTGAGCAGCAGCGGGACGGCCACCGCGTCCGCCAGCCGGCCGACCATCTGGGGGATCCGCGGCGCGCAGTGGTCCAGGTAGGCGGTGGCGACCTCCAGGGCGGGCCGCTGCGCCCGCACCTCCCGGACCAGCGCGGCCACGGTCGCGGCGTGCCGCGGGTCGCGGCTGCCGTGGGCGATCAGCAGGAGGGCGGGCATCGGCGGCTGCCTCACTTGCCGGAGGCCAGCAGGCCGCGGTTGCGCAGCACCCGTCGCTCGAGCGGGGTGAAGACGAGCAGGTCGATGGCGATGCCGACGAACAGGATGAGGATGATGCCGAGCAGCACCCCGGACATGTCGGAGAACTCGCGCTGGTCCTCCAGGAACCGGCCCAGGCCCCGGCCGAGGTCGGGGGAGGAGGCGACCAGCTCGGCGGCCATCAGGGAGCGCCAGGCGAACGCCCAGCCCTGCTTGAGGCCGGCCAGGTAGCCGGGCAGGGCGGCGGGGATGAGGACGTGCCGGGCGCCGGTGAGGCCGGTGGCGCCGATGGTGCGTCCGGCCCGCAGGAACAGCGGCGGGACCTGGTCGATGCCGGCCACCAGCCCGTTGGCGATGGACGGGACGGCGCCGAGCAGGATCACCGTGTACATCATCTGGTCGTTGATGCCGAGCCAGATGACGGCGGCCGGCACCCAGGCGACCGAGGGCAGCGACTGGAGGCCCTGGAGCACCGGGCCGATCGCCGTGCGCACCGGCTTGACCCGGGCGACGACCAGGCCGATCGGGGTGCCGATGATGACCGCGAGCACGAAGCCGGACAGGCCGCGCCACACGCTGGTCCAGATGATCGAGAACAGCGTGCCCTGGTACCAGAGGTCCAGGAGGGAGCGCCACACGTCCGCGGGGCTGGGCAGGTTGTACGAGGAGGTGACGTGCAGGCTGTACGCGCCCTGCCAGAGCGCGAGCACCACCAGCACGCCGATCAGCGGCGGCAGCGCCTTGGTGCGCAGCGCCTCGCCGAGCGAACCGCGCTGGGCGGTGACGGTGTCGAGGGCGTCCAGGCCGGCGCCGACGTCGGCGGTGTCGGAGGCGCCGCCGGTGGCGTCCTTGTCCAGGACGACGGGAGCGGTGTCAGTGCTGGCCATGGCGACGGATCTCCCCACGCAGTTCTTCGGTGATCTCGATGGACAGGTCGGCGACGCCCGAGGACTCGATGCGGCGCGGCTGCGGCAGGTCGATCCGCCACTCGCGGGCGACCCGGCCGGGGCGGGAGGAGAGCAGGACGACGCGCTGGGCCAGCCGCACCGCCTCGCGCACGTTGTGGGTGACGAACAGGACGGACAGCTGCCGCTCGGCCCAGATCCGGGTGATCTCGTCGTGCAGGACGTCCCGGGTGATGGCGTCGAGGGCCGCGAAGGGCTCGTCCATCAGCAGCACCTTGCTGCCCTGGGCGAGGGCGCGGGCCATCGCGACGCGCTGGCGCATGCCTCCGGACAGCTCGTGCACCCGCTTGCCGTAGGAGCCGTTCAGGCGGACGAGTTCGAGCAGGCGCTCGGCCTCGGCGCGCCGCTCGGGGCGCGGCACGCCGGCCAGCTTGAGGGCGAGCTCGATGTTCTTCCCGGCGGTGAGCCAGGGGAACAGCGCGTGTTCCTGGAACATCAGGGCGGGGCGGCCGCCGGGGACCTCGATGCTGCCGCGGCTGGGCTTGTCCAGGCCGGCGACCAGGTTGAGCAGGGTGGACTTGCCGCAGCCCGAGGCGCCGAGCAGGGTGACGAACTCGCCGGGCGCGACGTCGAGGGTGATGTCGTCCAGCACGTGGGTCTGGGAGCCCGCGCGGCCGAAGGACTTGTGCACGTGCGAGATCCGGACGGCGGGCGCGCCGCCGGTGGCGTCGGCGCCGGGGGCGTCCGCCGAGGTGGTCAGTGCCGGGGTCATCCGGGCACCTCCTGCGTGAGTGGTCTGGCAAAGCTGGCGAGGGCTGCGGGTCGGAGCCGGGGTCCGGGCCCCCGCCCGGGCCGGTGGGCATCGATCGGGGATCGACCGGGCGGGCGGGGGCCGGACCGCGGAGCTGCGTGGCGACGGCCTACGGGGGACGGACTACTTGGCGCCGAGTCCGGCGTCCGCCACGGGCGGCTGGCCCTGGGCCGCGAGGACCTTGTTCAGCAGGGTGAGGTCGTAGATGCCGTTCAGGTTGGGCTTCTTGAGGAGCCCGGCGGTCACGGCGTGGTCGGCCTCGGCCTGGAGGGTGTTCGCCAGCGGGTCGTCCAGGAAGTCGATGTCGGCCCAGGCCGGGTCCAGGACGGCCGGCTCCAGCGCGGTGCCGGTCTCCTTCTTGATCGCCGCGTTGGCGTCGGCCTTGGCCTTGTAGGGGCTGGCCTGGATGAAGGCGTTGGTGTTCACCGAGCCGCGCAGCACGGCCTCCACCACGTCCGGGTGCTCCTTGAGGAACTTCTGCGAGACGATGATGTTGGTGATCACGAACTTCTTGTCCGGCCAGACGTCCTTCTCGTTGAGCAGGACCTTCGCGCCGAGGGTGACCAGCTTGGAGGCGGTGGGCTCGGGCACCCAGGCGCCGTCGATGGAGCCCTGCTTGTAGGCGTCGGGGGTGACCTTGTTGTCGGTGCGCACCACCGAGACGTCGCCGGCGCCGGACGCCGCGTCCACCTTGAAGCCCTTGCCGGCCAGGTAGTTGAGCAGCGCCACGTCCTGGGTGTTGCCCAGCTGCGGGGTGGCGATCTTCTTGCCCTTGAGGTCGTCCAGCGAGCTGATCCTGTCCGGGTTGACCACCAGCTTGACCCCGCCGGAGGCCGAACCGCCGATGATCTTCAGGGACTTGCCGTCGGACTTGGTGTAGCCGTTGATCGCCGGGGAGGGGCCGATCCAGCCGATGTCGATCGATCCGGCGTTGAGCGCCTCGATCTCCGCCGGGCCCGCGTTGAAGACCTGGGTCTTGACCTGGGTGGCGCCCAACTCCTTCTGGAACAGGCCCTCCTGGAGGCCGACCAGCGGGGTGCCGTGGGTCAGGTTGGCGAAGTAGCCGATCTTCACGGTGTCCGCGGACAGCTTCGGTCCGGACGCGGAGTTCCCCACGGTGGCCGCGGTGTCGGCCTTGTTGTCCGCCTTGGAGCCGTAGCTGCAGGCCGACAGCAGGGCGACGGCGGTCAGGCCGGCGGCGGCGGCCGCGGCCGAGCGTCTGATCCGGCCGGCGTTCGGGCGGGAGTGCCGATGGGAGGGATTGCTGCGGGAGGGTGCCTGGTGCGGTGCCATGGTGGTGGGTCCTGTTCGCGGACGGACCGTCAGGAAGCGGTCCCGGGCGGACGGTTGGAAGGTGGCGCTTGCGGCAGGGGGTGTGCCGGGCAAGCCGGGCGGCCGTGGGGAGCGGCCCGGTGACGGGGCGTTCTCAGCCCCGTCGGCCCGCACATCGGGTCAGGCCGCCCTGGCCGCTGCCGAGGACGCCGCTGCCGATGCGGCCGCCTTCCTTGTCCATGCCCGAGAACGCCTCGCTGGGCATCAGACCCAGTCCTCCTCGTCGGGCGCGTCGGGCGCGCCGTCGGTGCGTACGGTGGCGAAGGCCTCGCCCGC
>NZ_JBHVUS010000050.1:0-57114 GCF_042884005.1 Kitasatospora sp. NPDC058162 | reverse complement strand
GAACCGCACGGCCCCATCGAGACCGAAGCCGCCCGCCGCCTCGCCGACGACCTCAAGAACGAGTGATCACCCAGTTACCCAACACTTTCTGAGGCGCTCACGAGACGGATCCGTCGCAGGGCCGGGCCCCGACTCCTACCGAGCCGGGGCCCGGCCATGGGCGCGGGCACGGGCATGGGCTCGGACGCTCACGCCGGACGACCGCGGATCGCAGGACCGGCCGCCCGTCAGGTAGAGCGGCAGGGACACGGCCGACAGCACCCCGCACACCAGCAACGCGAACCAGTAACGCCGTGCCGCCGCCATCCGCCCGCCGGACCCCTCAGCCGATCCCGTCGAGGAACTCCGCGAGCACCCCGTGCAGCACCTCGGGCCGCTCCAGGTGCAGGTCATGGCCGGCGCGGGGAACGCTCACGGCCATGGTGGCGGGGCCCTGCCGGAGCATCTCGTCGACTTCCGGCGCCGGGATGAAACCGGACTGCGCCAGGACCACCAGGGTGGGGCAGGTGATCCGCGCCCACTCGTCCAGGAAGGAGCGCCGGGTGAGCTCCGCCAGCGAAGCCACCATCACCTCCCGGTCGAACCGCGGCCACCAGCCGTCCTCGCGCTCCTCCAGCCCGGCCGCCCAGCCCGCGCCGACCGGCCCGCCGCCGAGGAACTCGGCGGCCGCCTCCCGGGAGGGGAACGGCGTCGGCCAGGAGTCGAGCCAACCGCCGACCTCCCCCGCGACCTCCGGGTTCGGCCCACCGGCCCCCGCCTCGACCAGCACCAGCCCGCCCACCAGCGCGGGGTGGGCGGCGGCGGTCAGCATGGCCGTGTGCCCGCCCAGCGACTGGCCCACCAGGACCGGCCGCCGCAGCCCCAACTGCTCGACGACGGCCGTCACATCGGCCACATACGCGGCGCGCGAGACGTCCTCCGGGCGCCGCTCACTGGCGCCGTGCCCGCGCTGGTCGACCGCGACGACGCGATGCCGGGAGCTCAACTCCCCTGCCAGCAGCTCCCATTCACCCGAATGACCGGCCAGTCCGTGCAGCAGCACGACGGGCTGCCCCGGCCCGTCCCAGTCCCGGCAGGCGAGCCGGACCCCGTCGCGCACCACCAGGCGCTCGGACCATGCCACGTTCGGGACCTCCAGGGAACACAGGGGATCGGGCGGTCCTCGATCATGCCGCAACGCCCGACGGTGATCAACGGGGTTCGACCGCACGGCCGGGGGACAGCCGCCGCCCCGTACCCCGCCGGTACGCCAGCCAACTGCCCAGCACGGCAAGGGCGGTCACCGGCCAGGTCGAGACGCTCAACGGGCCGGCGAGCAGCGGGTCGACGAGGCGGTCCGAGACCTCGCGGGTCAGCGGCAGCGTGAACTCGTTGAGCGACAGGTGCGCCGCGACGGCCGCCCAAACCGACCCGGTGGCCAACCGGACGGTGGCGATCACCGTCCCGAGCAGCATCGCGGTCACCACGGCCACGGGTATGCCCAGCAGGACCGAGTGGCCGGGGTAGCTCCCGCCGAGGGCCGTCATCGGGACGTGCCAGGCCCCCCAGATCGCGCCGCCGATCAGCAGGCCGCAGGTCCGGCCGTAGCGGAGCAGCCGGGGCAACAGGTATCCCTGCCAGCCGAGTTCCTCACCGAAGTACAGCGGGACGGACAGCAGCGCACTGAGTACGAGCGGCGCGATCGTCGCGGGCCCGGACAGGTGCGCGGGGGTGTACCAGCCGGCCGCCGTGGCCAGGGCCAGGCCGGCGGCGGTGAGGCCGAGCGGGATCGTGAGCGCGACGGCGACGGAGCGGACCTCGTGCCGCCACGGGGTCGACCTGGCGAGTCCGAGCACCCGCGCGGCCTCGCGCGGCCCCCGGCCGCGTGCGGTGAGGCCGAAGGCGGTCAGCGCCGGCACCAGCATCATCAGGATCATGCACAGCGCCGCGAGCCGCGGGGTCCCCTGCGCGGCGTCCGTGCGGCGGAGGCCGTCGAGCCAGAGCGGGATCATGTTGACTGCTCCCCCGCCTGAAGGCGGGGGACTCCGCCTTCGTCTGGGGGATTTCCGACTCGGGCTGCATGGTGGCCCTGCGGACCGCCGTGTCTTACGCCCTCAACATCAGCCGGGTACGAGTCCAGCCCGGATGAGCATCACGCGTGCGGAGTTCTTGTCCCGGGGGGATGAGACTCCGCACACGGTGCAGGTGTAGGTGCGCATTCCCAGCGGCAGTGCATGCTTGGCTCTCGTCATGCAGTGCGCGCAGTCCATCGTGGTGTGCGCGGGGTGGACCAGGTGCACGGTCCGGCCGTGCTTGCGGCCCATCTCGATCAGGGCACGCTTGACCGAGCCGATGGCGGCGTCGGCGGCTTTCCTTCCCATGGTGGTCTTGGCGAGGAACTTCGGCCGGAAGTCCTCCACCGCAAGGGCATCGTGGTCGCGGACCACGGACTTGGCCCACTTGCGGGCCGTGTCGGTCCGCTGGTTGGCGACCTTCTTGTGCAGCTTGGCTGTCTGGCGCTTCGCTTCGCGGTAGCCCTTGGATGCGGGCTTGCCCTTGGAGGGCTTGCGGCGTGCCATGCGGCGCTGGTACTTGGCCAACGCGGCGGCGGCGTTCTTCCCGTGCTGCGCGTGCGGTAGGTCGTGCAGGTCGCTGGTGGTGGTCGCGGTCTCCTTGACGCCCCAGTCGATGCCTATCACCGCGCCGGTCGCGGGCAGCGGCTCGGTAGTGGTGGCGACGACGAACGACGCCCACCAGTGCCCTACGGCGTCCCGGTACACGCGCACCGACGACGGCGCGGACGGAAGGGCACGCGACCATGCCACCGTCAGCACGATGCCGCCCGCGAGGTGCAGGCGACCATCCTTCAACCGGAACCCGCGCCGCGTGTAGTTCAGGCTGGACGGCGCCTCGCGCTTCTTCTTCGGCTTCGGCATCCCGGCGCGGCGGTGCTGTGGAAGCTTCGCCTTGATGTCCTTGAGGGCCTTGGCGCGGGACTTGGCGAAGTCCCGGATGATCTGCTGCTGCGGAACCGAAGCGCCCTCCCGCAGCCACGACATGGCGGCGCGGGCATCGGTCAGCATCTTGTCGAGCTGCGCTGGACCGCACGTCACCTTGTCCGCGCCCTGAGGCCGCGCATTGTTAGCGGCGGCAGTCTTGCGGGACTGGTGGACGCACTCATTCCAGATCCAGCGGCATCGTCCCCACTCCGCCTCGAGCAGAGCGAGCGCGGTGGACGACACGCGAAGTCGGTAGGTGTACCGGGCATGCCCGACCTCCCCGGACTCCTTTAGTGTCGCCATGGTGTCAGTTTACCACTACTCTTGTGACATGGATCACGAAACACGCATCACCCTACGGCTCCCCGCTGACACCCACGCATGGCTGACCACGCAGGCCAAGCTCAACAGACGGTCCCTCAACTCCGAAATCGTGCACCGACTTGAGGTCGCTCACCGCGCCACGCCACCTGAGACGCCGGATCGCCTTGACTGCGATACGGCCACCGCTGACCCACTACGCGGGAAGCCCGAGTCCTCCCCCGCCTGAAGGCGAGGACATCCTCCGGTTACTCGGTGACCGCCGCCGTCACCCACCGGCCGGACGTGGCCGTGGTGGACGTCCGCCTCCCCCCGACCTTCACCGACGAGGGCATCAGGGCCGCGCTGCGCGCCCGGGAACGCGTCCCCGGGCTGCCGATCCTCGTGCTCTCCCAGTACGTCGAGGACACCTACGCCCGCGAGCTGCTAGCCGACGGCACCGGCGTCGGCTACCTGCTCAAGGACCGGGTCGCCCGGGTCGACGACTTCCTCGACGCGCTGCACCGGGTGGCGGCCGGCGGCACCGCGCTGGACCCAGATGTGGTCCGGCAGTTGCTCGCGACGCGCGGCAGCCCGCTGTCACGGCTCACCGAGCGCGAACGCGAGGTGCTCGCGATGATGGCCCAGGGGTACGGGAACTCCGAGATCGCCGATCGCCTCGTGGTCACCGAGCGGGCCGTGCACAAGCACGTCGGCAACATCTTCCTGAAGCTCGACCTCCCGCCCGAGGACAGCGGCGACCGGCGCGTCCTCGCCGTCCTCACCTACCTCGGCGCCCCTCAGCGCCCCTCGGCGGCGGGCCCGACGTCCGGGGTCGCGACCACCAGGTCGGACGGATCGGTGTTGGCCCCGCACAGCACCACGCAGACCTTCTCGCCGGGCTCGGGCCGGTAGCCGCCGGCCTGGCCGTTCAGCGCCGCCAGGGCGGTGGCGGCGCCGTGCTCGACGACCACCCGGTGGTCGTCCCAGAGGGCTCGGCGCGCCCGGACGATCTCGGCGTCCGGCACCAGCACGGAGCGGACGCCGTCCAGCCGGGCCGCCCGGACGGCCGCGGCCGAGACCCGCCGGGCGCCGAGCGAGTCCGCGGCGACCGAGTCCACCGCCACGTCGACCGGGCGGCCCGCTGCCAGGGCCGCGTTCAGCGCGCGGCAGTTCTCCGGCTCCACCGCGACCGTACGGATGCCGTGCTCCCGGGCGGCGGTGGCGACGCCCGCGAGCAGCCCGCCGCCGCCCACCGCGACCACCACGGTGTCCAGGCCCGGGATCCGGTCGCGGATCTCCTCCAGCAGCGTGCCCGCCCCGGCCGCGATCAGCGGATGGTCGTACGCGTGCGCCGCGAGCGCACCGCCGGCCGCCGCGAACTCCGCGCAGGCCGCCTGGGCCTCCGCGTACTCCGAGCCGACCAGCCGCACGTCGGCGCCGTAGCCGCGGAGCTTGGACACCTTCACCGGCGGCGCCGTGGTCGGCACGAACACCGTTGCCGGGACGCCCTGTTGCCGGGCCGCCCAGGCGCACGCCAACCCGGCGTTGCCGCCGGAGGCGATGGTCACCCCGGTGTCGGGGAGGGTGCCGGCCTCGCGGTGCGCCTGGAGGAAGTTCTGCGCACCGCGGGCCTTGAACGACCCGGTGTGCTGCATGAACTCCAGCGCCAGCCACAGCTCACCGGACCGCCCGGACGGCGGATCGACCGCCGTCAGGGCGACGGGACGGACCCGCCCGGCGATCCGCTCGGCGGCGGCCTCGACGTCCTCGTACGTGAGTTCCCGCATGGCACAGCTCCCTTGCCGTTCGACCCACCCTGCGGGGCCTCCGGTGTCACCGGAGGCCCCGCAGGTACCGGAGTCTCCGGAAGTTACCGGATCAGGAGACGCGCTTCAGCTGCCAGGCGTTGTTGTTGAAGCTCGGGTTCGACCAGGCGACGCAGCTGCTGGTGTAGTACGAGCTGGTCTGGATCCAGCCCGCGGGCGGGTAGGTGGTGCCGCAGGCCTGGACCACGGTACCGACGGGCAGGCCGGTGAGCTGCTTGATCTGCTTGATGTTCGGGCTGAAGCTCTGCGTACCGCAACTGCTGCTGTAACCCCAGCTCACATCGACGAAACCCGCCGGGGTGGCCGTACTTGCGCACGTGGTCGTGACATCGCCCGGGGCGGCCTGGGCGGGCGCCGCAGTAAGGGCGAACATAGCGGCGGTGCCCGCGATGGCCATACAGGTGGTGCGGAGGCGAATCATGGGTGATGGCTCCTTCTGATCCAGGGTGGCTGCTCAGGCCGTGGAGCTATTCATATGGGCTGATCATCTGTTTCGGATAGCGACTTTCAGGCCTATAGATCCACCGCCTGAAGGGGCCTCCGTCACGCGGATCCGCTCAGAACATCGCGCCGTTGGCGCGCACCGTCTGGCCGGACACCCAACCCGCCTCGTCGCCGACCAGCCAGCCCACCACCGGGGCGATGTCCCCGGGGTGCCCGATCCGGCCGCGCGGGCTGTGGTTCGCGGCGGCGGCCATCGACTCCGGGGTCTCGGCGTCCCGGTAGAAGGACGTGTCCACCGGGCCGGGGGCCACCGCGTTGACCGTGATGCCGCGCGCGCCCAGCTCCTTGGCCGCCGCCAGGACCATGCGCTCGACGGCGGCCTTGCTGCCCGAGTAGAGCCCGTACGGTCCGGTCATCACCGAGGTCAGCGTGGTGGAGAGGATCACGTACCGGCCGCCGTCCGCGAGTGTGCGCGCCGCCGCCCGCAGGCTGTAGAACGCGCTGCGGGTGTTCAGGTCGATCACCCGGTCGAACTCCTCGTCGGTGATCTCGGCCAGCGGCTTCTTGAGCACCATGCCGGGCAGGTGCACCACGATGTCGAGCCGCCCGTGCCGCTCCACCACGCCGGCGAACAGCGCGGTGACGTCCGCGGACACGGCGGCGTCGGAGCGCACCGCCTCCGCGGTGACGTCGTGCTTGCGCAGCGCCGCGACGGTCTGCTCGGCCGCCTGTGCGTCGTTGGCGTAGCTGATCACCACGGTGGCGCCGCGCGCCGCCAGCACCTCGGCGCAGGCCGCGCCCTGGTTGCGGCTACCGCCCACCACGATCGCGACCTTGCCCGTGAGATCGCGAACTCTTGCCTCTGCCATGACAGTTCTCCTTGATCCACCCGTGGAGTACGACTGATGGATCATCACATGAGGTGCGCCGGGACGCCTCATCGATCGTGTGCTGGCGAAATATGACCCATGGTCATGCGCCTGCAAGGGCCCCGCCACGCACCCGGCCTGCCCTGTGGGGCATCGACCGGGCTGGTCAGTGGCGGTGGTGGTTGTCGGGTTGGGCCGGGTCGCCGGGGTGTTCCAATCCTTCGACCAGGGTGAGGCGTCGGGCTCGCTCGTGATCCAGCCAGCGGACGAACTCCGCCCTTCGCGCGGCGTCCCGGAGGGCCGGGGTGGGGTCGGGGTACTGCGGTACGGCCAGGGTGGCGAGGAGCATCGCCGTCCAGGGGCCTACGGTGACCCACTCGCCCGGCGGGGATGCGCGGAGCGCTTCGGCGAGGGCCTCCGGGAGGGTGTCGGGGTCGGCTTCGAAGCCGCCGTCGGGGAGGGCGAGGTGCCAGCGGGTGGCCGGTGGGCGACTGGTTACGGCGCGGTAGTGGGCGAGGTCGGCGGCGGACGGCTCGATACAGGCGGTCACGGATGCGTAGACGGCGCGGACGGCTGCGCTGCCCTCGTAGGCGGCTGCCGTGATGGAGCCGAGTTCGACGGCGGCCTGTTGGTCGAGGCGGGCCGGGCCGGAAGCGGAAACCGGCAGGCCGCGTTCGGTGGCGACCGTCTCGCAGAGGGCCTCGGTCAGCAGCACCTGCGCCACCCACCGGGTGAGCTGCCGGTCCTCCGAACTGCCGGGCAGGGGCAGGGCGGTGGCGCGCGGGCCGCCCCGCAGGGCGGCGAGGCGCGCGTCGAGGGCCGTGCGCGGGAGGGGGCGTCCGTCGAGCAGGCCGAGAGTCACGCCTCCACCACCAGGGCGACGGTCGGGGCGTACTGGCAGCGGCCGAACCACATGACCTTGGCCAGGGCCCAGTACGCGCCGGGGTCCAGCGACTCGGGGGCGGTGATCTCGAACTCGGCGGTGACGGCCGTGTCGGCCGGGACGGCGAAGCCGCGCACCGGGTCGGCGATCGCCTCCCACGTCCCCCAGGGCGAGACCAGTTGCAGCTCGCCCCGGATCTCGCCCCGGGTCCGGTTGGTGAGGGTGAGGCCGAGGGCGGCCCGCCCGCCGGGGGCGACCCGCAGGACCTCGGCAGAGACCTCGACGGACAGCCCGGTGTCCCGGCCGGTCGCCGCCTTGGTGCCCTGGGCGGCCGTCCAGTCCTCGGGGGCGTCGCCGGGGACGGGGAGCAGGTCGGGGAGGTCGCCGACGGCGATGGTCACCACGTCCTCGATCTGCTGGCCGTCGTGCTCGATCCGGACGGCGGCGAAGTGCAGCCCGGGCCGGGCGTCCGCCGGCGGGGTGAGGGTGACGGGGAACCGCAGGTGGCCGTCGGGGGCGAGCCGGTACGGGCGGCTGCCGAGGCTGCTCGCCCAGCCCTCCGGGGGCAGCACGACCGCCGTGCCCTCGACGGCGGCGTCCCGCAGCTGGGAGGAGAGGGCCACGGACAGGGTCACCGCCTCCCCCGCCGTCCGCAGCAGCCCGGGCGAGGCGCCGACCGACACCGGCAGGTAGCCGAGCGGGGCCGGGCCCCGGTTGTGCAGCCAGTAGCGGGCGTGCACGGGTTGGGCGGGTTCGGCGACCGGGCCGAGCACCGGGCCCTCGGGCCGGACCGCGACGCCGGGGACCACAACGCCGGGGGCGGCGAGCAGGGTGGCGATCCGCGAGCCGGCGAGGACCAAGTCGGCCGGACCGTCAGGGCGTTCCAGCAGGTCGGCCGACCGCAGCTCCGTCAGACCGAGCGCACCACCCAGCTCAGCCGTCCGCCCGAGGCCGGTCGACTCGACCAGCCGGACGGTGAGTTCGCGCCCCACCGGAGCCGCCGAGCCGTGGGCGATCGGGTTCCCGGCCGGCTTGAGCGCGCCGAGCAGCACCTCGCGCTGCGGTTCGACCCGCAGCCAGGACAGGGTGGCCGGCAGCGGACCGTCCTGCGGCGCGGCCACGATCCGCGCGTACAGCGGGTGGTTGAACTCCTGGCCCTGCGCGGGCAGCGTCTGCGTCCGCCAGTCGCCGTCGCCGCCGACCAGTGCGTAGCTGAACTCATGCGTCCAGTGCTGGAGTTGGAAGGAGGCGCCGTCCGGCAGGGTGCGCCGGGGCGGGTCGATCCAGACGCCGGACGGCCAGCCGGTGCAGGAGCGCATCAGCGACAGGTGCAGTGCGCCGGTGGTGTCCACCGCGAAGCCGGGCAGGCCGAAGCTGAGCAAGGCCACGGTGTGGTCGGCGAGTTCCTCCGACACCGAGGCCGACACCGGCGCCGGGCAGACGGCACTGATCCGGGCGTCCGCGAGGTCGTCCACCAGCGCCGGCAGGTCGGACACCACCAGCGCGGGCAGCGAGCGCAGGTCCCGCAGGTCAGCGTCCGGCCGCCACACCTCGGCGAGCGGGGTCAGTGCCGGCACCCACACCGCGCCGTGCGCCTTGAGCACGGCCGCGTACTCCTCACCCGCCCGGTCGATCAACTCCCGTGCTGCTTCGTTGACTTCCGGACCGCCGACGACGATCCGGAAGTCCGGCAGGTTGGAGTCCACGTCCAGCCAGCCGTACCGCGCCCAGTCCGCGCCCGAGGTGGTGGCGGTGACCCCGACCCGGGCGAGGGCGACCACCAGCGGGCGGGCGTCGGCGGCCTCGTCCAGGGTCGGCACGACCACCTCGGCCACGCCGAGCGCCCGCGCGCCCACGGCCGCCCCCGCCGGGTCGGTGAGCTCCACCCGCGCGGTGGAGCCCAGGCCGAACCAGGTGTTGGCCAGGTTGTCCAGGGTCCACGGCGCCTCCGCCGAGTCGACGTCCGGCATCGCGAAGCCGCGCCCGACGACCGCCCCCGCGACCTCGCTGACCGGGAGCCCGCCGGGGACGTCCACCGGGAAGCGCAGCCGCAGCAGCCGGTCGGCGCCGGAGTAGTCGACCACCCTGGTCCGGCAGTCGACCCGGTCCAGGCCGTGCCAGAGCGTCACGGTCTGTTCGTAGCGGAGGCCGTCGACCGTCCCGTCGATCACCAGCCGCTCGCCGAGCGGACCGGTCTCACGGCGTACCGACGCAACCGCGGCCCCGGAGCCGACCACCGGCCCGCTGGGCACCAGGTGCCAGGGGCCCTCGCCGAAGTCGGGGTGCTGCGGGTACTCCTCGTACACCCGCAGTTCGTTGCCGATCCGGCCGGCCTGGATCAACTCCCGTGCGTGCCGCAGGTCGTAGACCGAGCTGAGCCCGCCACCGCGGGCGGGGTCGGCCGTCACCCGGTACCGCGCGTTGGCGATCACCGCACCCTCGGCCTCGTCCCAGGCCGAGGCCGACGGCGCCCCGGAAACCAGCCGCCAGGTACGCCAGCCCAGGGCCGGGACGTCAGCTGCCAGGAACCGCAGCACTCCCCGGTCGACGGCGCTCGGCACCGCCGCGCCCGCCTGGTCCAGGACCCGCACCGACCCGACACCGCCCGGGAGTTGGACCGACACCAGGTCCGTCCGGTCGAAGGACAGCGTGTTGGTCACCACGACCGCCGACCCGACGCCGACCGTCGAGATCTGCGCCGTCAACGCGTCCAGGGAGGCGTCCCGGACGGCTGAGGCAAGATCGTACGCCTCCCGCCAGCCGCCCAGCAGGTCCAGGTACACCTGGTCGGACTCGCTCCCCGTGATCGCGTCGTGGTGCGCCCCGTAGGCGAGTTGGCGCCACACCTTGTCGAGTGCGGCCGCCGGGTAGCTCCCGAGCCCGTTCACCACCGCCAGCGCGGCGAGCTTCTCCGCGTCCACCGCCGCGACCTCGCCCGCCCGTTGGGCCTGCTTGGTGTCGATGTACGAGACGTCCTTGCCGGTGTACACCGGGTTCATGTCGCGGGTCTGCGGGCTGGGCCGGCGCCCGGTGGCGGCGAGTTCGGCCCGGACGGCGTCCAGGAAGTCGCGCGGGGTGGCGCAGACGAAGCGCGGCCACAGGTACTTGTCGGCCCAGGAGCGGTGGATCGCGGTGACCCACTTGTTCGGCGGGGTGTAGTCCGTCCCCACCGGCAGCAGCAGGTTCTTCGTCGCGCCCACCGGCTTGAGTTTCCGGTACAGCTCGTAGACGGCCTGCTCGGCGGCGGCGAGGTCGGGCGAGGAGTCCATCCACCAGCCGGCCGAGTAGTGGTGCGGCATGTAGTGGGTGAGCACGCCCTCCCCGCCGGGGGCGATCCACTCGAACTCGCTGGGGAACTGCATCACCCGGGCGTCGTCCTTGCCCTGGCGGAAGTTCTTCTGGATCGGGCCCCACTGGTGGAACGGCCCGCGCGCCCAGGCACTGCCGGTCAGGCCGGCCGCGGCGAGGTGGCCGGGGAACTGCGGGTCGTGCCCGAACACGTCGAGCTGCCAGGCAGTTCGGGGGTCACCGCCGAGGATGTCGCGCTGGTAGCCGATGCCGTAGACGATGTTGCGGATGGTGGTCTCGGCGCCGGTGAGGTTGGTGTTGGGCTCGTTGTAGGTGCCGCCGACCAGTTCGACCTGCCCGCGCTCCAGCAGCGTCCGGAGCACCTCGCGGCGCTCCGGGTGCTGGTCGAAGTACGGTTTCAGGTAGTCGACTTCGGCAAGCACGAACTTGTACACCGGGTCCCGCAGGGCGAGGTCCAGGTGGGCGTCCACGAGGGCGAAGCCGTTGCGCTCCCAGAGCGGCCGGGTGGTGGCGTCGGCGGCGAGCAGTTCCCACGGCGAGGTGTAGGCGGCCTGGGTGTTCCACCAGACCGGGTCGTAGTGGAAGTGGGAGACCAGGAACATCGTCCAGCCGGGTTCGGCGACCTCCACGGTGCCGGCCGCCTCGCACGCTGCCACCCGTACGGTGACGGGCAGTCGGGCGCCGACGGCCGCTCCGGTGATCTCCAGGGGGACTTCGACCGGCCCCGTGCCGGTCGCCTCGCCGCGGACGCCCGCACCGGTGACGGTGATCCGGGCGGCCGGGCCCTCGACCGTGACCCGCAGCAGCTGGCGCGGGGCGTCCTCGGGCCCGGTGAACAGGTCGGTGCTCTCGACCGCGGTGATGGTGGTGACCGGCACGGGGGTTGGTCCTTTCGGTACGGAGGCCTACTGGCCCCAGGCCTCGAACTCGTAGACGCGGGCGGCCGGATCGTTGTTCTGGGTGGGCTTGGTGATGACCAGCCGGACGTAGCGGGCGGTGGTGTCCACCGGGTGGGTGGTGGTGCCCGCGGTGTTGCCGGTCACGGTGGCGACCGTCGTCCAGGGATCGGTGGTCTTCGAGCGGACCTGCACCGAGAAGTCCCGGGTGTTGTACGAGGCGCTCTCCCCGCCCGCCGACGCGTGCTTGACCACGAACTTCGACAGCTTCTTCGCCGAACCGAGGTCCACCTCCAGCCACTTGGCGGCCGTCAGCGTGCACCACTTGTCACTGGTCCCGCCGCTGACGCTGCCGTTGACGGCCTTGGCCGGGCCCTCGTTGGCGTTGCACTGGCCGGAGGCGGTGGCGGGGCGGTTCAGCGCCAGGTTCACCGACCCCGTCGGCGGGGTGCCGTTCCAGCCCACCGTGGTGGAGGCGACGGCCGAGTGCCCGTAGGTGGTGGAGACGGCTTCCACGTCCAGCGTGGTGGCGGCCTCGGTGCCCGCCCGGTCGAGCCGCCCGACGAAGTAGGCGTCGTTGGGCGTGGCGCCCAGGAAGGTCCGGCTGCCGTCCGCGTTGCGCCGGTACACCTCGTAGTGGTGGACGTTGCCGCCGGGAGCCGCCGTCCAGGAGAGCCGCAGCGACTGGCTGACGCCCGCCGTGACGTCGCTCGCACCCAGGACGGTCAGCCCGCTGGGCGCGGCCGGGGTCTGCACCGCGCCGTCGTAGAGGGCGACTTGGCCGACCCGCAGGTCGTAGGCCGGGTCGGTGCCGTCGACCTGGAGGGCGAGCTGGGCGATGGTGCGGCCCGCGTACGGGGAGAGGTCGAGGGTGTGCCGCTCCCAGCCGGTGCCGGCGTTGTCCCCGACGTCCACGGTGGTGAAGCTGCCCGGGGTGTCGGTGAAGGAAACCGCGGCCTTGAGCTTGGTCGGGCCGGCGGCGGGGGTCTTGACCACCAGGTCGAGCTTGGTGTCCGCGGCGACCGGCAGGCTGGTCTGGTAGAGCCGCACGGTGTTGGTGGCGTCCAGGGTGCCGGTCAGCCGCAGTGAGGAGCCGCCCTGGTAGGCGTCGGTGAAGTCGACGGACGGGCTGAGCCTGCTGCCGCTGGAGTCGACCACCCAGCGGTAGGTCGGCGGGACGTCCTGGAGCGAGAGGTTGTTCCAGCCGCCGGTGGCGACCCGGGTGCCGGCCGCGTTGTAGAAGTCGCCCTGGCCGGTGTCGAAGTTGGTGACGAAGGGCTTGGCGGTGATCGGCGAGGACTCGGCGACGTAGCCCGCCAGACCGGGCCACCCGGAGGAGAGGTCGACCTTGGACGGGTCGTTGTTGGCGCCGACCCAGTAGCGGGCGTCCTTGGCGTAGAAGTCGGCCCGGTCGGTGGCGGACTTCCAGGTCCACTCAGGGCGGTAGAGGCCGAGCGAGGTGGAGTGCGGCTGCCCGGACGGGAAGAGGGTGTTCCAGTCCACCGAGGTGTTGTAGCCGTTCGCCTCGGTGTCGATACCGGAGTACAACTCGTACTCGCTGCGGCCGAGTTGCCGGGCCAGCGTGCGGGAGGAGTCCAGGCCGTCCGGCGTCCAGCCGAAGTTGAGGAACATCGAGTCCGAGGTTCTCTTCGAACCGTCCTGCAGGAAGGGCGAGTTGGCGGAGGTGAGGGCGTTCTGCCAGTCGACCGCGCCGGACGTGGTCATCGCGTCGTACCACATGAACTCGGTGTCGGTCTGCGCCTTGGTGTACTGCATCAGGTTGCGCACTTCGGTGGCGAGGCCCGAATCCCCGCCGCCGGTCTCCTGGTTGATGAACCAGCCGTCGAAGCCGTAGTACCGGGCGGCCTGGGCGAGCTTGTCGGCGACGGGGTAGCGGTTGCCGGACTTCTGGACGAAGTCGCGCACCCACTGGAGCTGGCCGCCGTACGCGGCGGGCGGGAAGAACACGGTGCCGTAGACCTTCACGCCGTTGCGGTGGGCGGCGTCGATCACGGTCGGGTTGGGCGCGAGGATCAGGCCCTCGCCGGCCGAGCCGCCCCAGAACACCAGCTTGTCGACGTACTGCCAGTAGCCGAAGGCGTAGTAGTTGGGGTCGGCGGAGCCCTGGGAGGGGTTGTTGGAGGTGGGGCCGAAGGAGACCAGCGAGGCGATCTTCCCCTCGCCCGCATGGGCGTTGGGGTTGGCGGCCAGCGCCGGGTCGCTGGTGCGCGGCTGCAGCGGGACGCGGGAGCGGTTGAACCGGGCGTCCGGGTCGGTGGCTGGGTCCCAGGTGAGGATCGTGTTCGGGTACCAGTAGGAGGCGTACGGCTGGCTGCCCGGACCGGCGGCAGTGGGGGCACCTAAGGCGCCGGCCGGAGCGGTCGTCGGCGGCGGTGCGGCGACGGGGGCGGCCCAGGCGGAGGGGGTGGCGGTCAGTGCGGCCGTCGCGAGGACGGCGCTGAGCAGCAGGGGGAGGCGTCGTGACATGCGGGGGCTCCGATCGGGCGGAGGAGCGGAGGAGGTGGGGGCGGGCCCGCCGTCGTGGACGGGGGCCGGCCGCATGCGGGCGTGCCGGTGCTGAACCGAGGGAAGCCGGAGGCCGGAGGAGCGGGCAGCAGGAGCGGACCCTCTCGGCGCAGCGAGGCTAAACCGGTTCAGAACGACTGTCAACGACTCGGACAACAACCACCCGACGGGGCTAGAAACCGCCACCGGGCGGCGAGGTGGACTCCCGTACGGTCAGCCGGGGCGTGGGCATCTGGAGGTCCCGCCCGTCCCCGGCGCCGTCCAGCGCCTCCAGCAGGCTGCGCGCGACCTGCTCGCCGAGCGCGAAGGTGTCCCGGCTGAGTGCGGTCAGCGGCGGGTGGACGATCCGGGCGAGCACCGAGTCGTCGAAGGAGACGATCGACAGCTCCCCGGGCACCGAAACACCCATCTCCCCGGCCACGCCGAGCCCGGCGACGGCCATCACGTCGCTGTCGTAGACGATCGCGGTGGGCCGGGCGGCCCGGGAGAGCAGCGTGCGGGTGGCCGCCGCGCCCTCGGCGTCGCTGAAGTCGGTGGGCACCGACACCGCCTCCTCCAGCCCGAGCCGGCGCGAGGCGTCGCGCAGCGCGCGGATCCGGCGCTGGGTGTGCTGGAAGTGCGGGAGCCCGGCGAGGTGGGCGATACGGCGGTGCCCGATGGCGGCCAGGTAGTCGACGATGGAGAGCATCGCCTCCCGGTCGTCGGCCCAGATCCGCAGCTGGTTGCCGCCCTTGCCGGGCCCGCCGAGGACGACGGCGGGCAGCCCGAGCTCGTCCAGCACGGGCAGTCGCGGGTCCTTGACCTGGAGGTCGACCACGATGAAGCCGTCCACCCGGTGTTCGGAGGCCCAGCGGCGGTAGACCTCGATCTCGGCGGCGGTGTCCTCGACGACCATCAGGTGCAGCGCGACCGAGCTGGCCGAGAGCACGGCCTGGAGGCCGGAGAGCAGTTGGCTGAAGAACGGCTCGACGCCGATGGTGCGGGCGGGGCGGGCGATCACCAGGCCGACGGCGTCGGAGCGGGCGCCGCCGAGGGCGCGGGCGGCGCTGTGCGGGCGCCAGTTCATCTCCTCGGCGACCCGCAGGATCCGGTCCCTGGTCGCCTCGCTGACACCGGGGCGGCCGTTGAGCGCGAAGGAGACCGCGCCCTTGGAGACGCCGGCCTGGCGCGCGATGTCGGCGATCGTCGGTCTGCCCACAGGATCCGACTCCTCTCTTGACAGTCAAGTTTAGGCGGGAGCATAGTCCCTGCCAGAGCTAGACCGGTTTAGTTATTGCGGGACCTGACATCCAGCAGGTTCCGACATCCAGCAGGTTCTGACCTCCACCACCCACCCCAGAACCCAGGACCACCGGGAGACCCTCATGCGAAGAATCTGGGCGGCACTGACGACGACGGCCCTCACCGCGGCGGCCCTCACCGGCTGCGGACTCGGCTCCGGCGACACCAAGACCAGCGACAACGTGGCGAGTGCGGCCGCCACCGGCGAGGTCAAGGGCAAGGTCTCGATCCAGACCTGGGCGCTCAAGCCGAAGTTCACCGACTACATGCAGGGCGTGATCGACGGCTTCAAGAAGAAGTACCCCGGCGTCGAGGTCGACTGGCTGGACCAGCCCGGCGAGGGCTACTCCGACAAGGTGCTCAGCCAGGCCGCCTCCGGCACCCTGCCCGACGTGGTCAACCTCCCGCCGGACTTCGCCTTCCCGCTCGCCAAGAAGGACGTCCTGCTGGACGTGGCCAAGGCCGACCCCAAGCTCGCCGACGAGTACGTGGCCGGCGGCGTGGGCGCCTACCGCTACCACGGCTACCAGGGCACCTTCGGCTACCCCTGGTACCTCAACACCGATGTGAACTACTGGAGTTCAGAGCTCCTCACGAAGAACGGGCTGGACCCCAAGAAGCCCCCGACCACCCTCGACGAGCTGATCGCCCAGGCCCGGGTGATGAAGGAGAAGTCCGGCGGCCAGGCCTACCTGATGAGCCGCAAGCCCGGCCTCGGCGACCTCTACAACATCGGCGTCAAGATCATGGCCGACGACGGCAAGTCCTTCACCTTCAACACCCCCGAGGCCGCCGCGCTGCTCGACAAGTACCGCGACGCCTTCAAGGAGGGCCTGATGCCGAACGGGGTGCTCACCGACACCTACGCCGGCAACTCCAAGCTGTTCAGCGCCGGCACCGCGGCCTGGACCACCGGCGGCGGCAACTTCATCACCAGCCTCGCCACCGACAACCCCACCCTCGCCCCGAAGGTCGTCCCCTCCCCCGCGATGGGCACCCCGCCGCTGTACGTCCAGGGCCTGTCCATCCCGAAGAACACCAAGAACCCGGCCGCCGCGGTCGCCCTGGCCCGCTGGGTCACCAGCCCCGAGAACCAGGCCGCCTTCGCCCACCTGACCAGCGTCTTCCCGTCCACCAAGGCCTCCGCGAACGACCCGTTCTTCAGCCGGAGCGACGGCACCAACGCGGGCGACGCCAAGGTGATCGCCTTCACCTCGCTCGCCAAGGCCGAGCTGATCCAGCCGGTCGAGGTGGACGACGCGATGGGCACCATCGTCAAGCAGCAGTTCGCCCTCGCCATCAGCGGCCAGAGCAGCTCCAAGCAGGCCCTGGACACCGCCGTGGAGCAGTGCGACAAGCTCCTCAAGGGCTGACCCCCACCGCGCACGGAGCCCGACCCCCGGCCCGCGACCCCCACGGCACCTCGACGTCCCGTACCGGCGAAGCGGCGGGTCCTCCCCCACACCCGCCGCCCCGGGCCCCGGAAGGCCCAGCCCCAGGAAGGCATCCGCATGACCCACCGGCGCTGGTTCACCCCCTGGCTGCTCGCCGGCCCCGCGATAGTCTGGCTGGCCGTCTTCAACCTCTGGCCGGCCGTCAACACGGTGATCCTCTCCTTCACCAACGCCAAGCCCATCGGCGGCGGCCGGTTCACCGGCCTGGAGAACTACGGCCGCCTGCTGGACGACGCCCAGCTCGCCGACGCCCTGCTCAACAGCATCGTGTTCATGCTGGTCTGCCTCCCCCTGCTGACCGTCCTGCCGCTGCTGCTCGCCCTGCTGGTCCAGCGCCGGATCCCCGGCATCACCTTCTTCCGGACCGCCTTCTACACCCCGGTGATCGCCTCCGCCGTCGTGGTGGCGCTGATCTGGGGCTGGGTGCTGGACGACCGGGGCCTGGTCAACGGCCTGCTCCAGGAGGGCGGCCTGGCCCACTCGCCGGTCCCCTTCCTCACCGACCGCTGGCTGCTGCTGTTCAGCGCGATCGCCCTGACCGTCTGGAAGGGCCTCGGCTACTACATGGTCATCTACCTGTCCGCCCTCGCCAACGTCCCGCACGAGCTGCACGAGGCGGCGGCCGTGGACGGCGCGAGCCCGCTGCGCCGCTTGTGGCACATCACCCTGCCGGGGGTGCGTCCGACCATGGTGCTCATCTCCGCGCTGATCTCGGTGAGTTCGCTGCGCGTCTTCTCCGAGCTGTACGTACTCTCCAACGGACTGGGCGGCCCCGGCGGCCGCGACATGTCGGTGGTGATGCTGATCCAGATGTACAGCCGGGGCTTCAACGGCCACCTGGGCTACGCCTCCGCGCTCAGCCTGCTGCTGTTCGTCGTCACGCTCGGCCCGATGCTGTTCCTGCTGCGGCTGAACCGGAAGGCGGCCTGACCCCGTGACCACCCTCCGTCCCAAAACCAACCCCACCCCCGAGACCACTCCCCGCGCCAAGCCCGCCCGCGGCTTCAACACCCCCACCCGCGGACAGACCGCCGCCCGCTACCTGCTCCTGGTGCTCGTCCTGCTGCTGGTCATCGGCCCCTTCCTGTGGCAGCTGTCCACCTCCCTCAAGGGCCCCACCGAGGACGTCTACACCCGCACCCCGAGCTTCCTGCCGGACCAGCCCACCCTGGGCAACTTCGGCACGGTCGCCGACACCATCCCGGTGTGGACGTACGCCCTCAACTCGGTGATCGTCGCCGCCGTCTGCATCACCGGCAACGTGGTCGGCTGCACCCTGGCCGGCTACGCCCTCGCCCGGCTGCGCTTCCGCGGCGCCCGGCTGGTCCTGGGCCTGTTCCTGGCCACCCTGGTGCTGCCCGGCGAGGTCACCATCGTCTCCCAGTACGTGCTGGTGCGCGGCCTGGGCCTGGCCGACAGCCTGGCCGGCGTGGCCCTGCCCGGGGCGATCGCGATGCTGAACGTGCTGCTGATGCGCACCGCCTTCGCCGCTGTCCCCGCCGAACTCGACCAGGCGGCGCTGGTGGACGGCGCCAACGTCTGGCAGCGGCTGTGGCACATCGGCCTGCCGAACGTGCGCGGCATGCTCAGCGTGATCGTCATCTTCACCTTCATCGGCGCCTGGGACGACTTCCTCTGGCCGCTGATCGTGCTCAACGACCCGCAGAAGTACACCCTGACCGTCGGACTCCAGTACCTCAACGGCACCTTCTCCGCCAATCCCCGGCTGATCGCGGCCGGCACCATGATCGCCTTCCTGCCGATCGTCGTGGTGTTCGCCGTCTGCCAGCGCTTCTTCTTCAAGGGCGTCGAGGAGGGAGCCGTCAAGGGCTGAGGCCCCAAGGGCACACCGTCCGTACGCCCCTTCCCAGTTGAGGTAGCCCCCGTGACCACCACCCCGCAGGCGCCGCGCTTCGGCGTCAACTACACGCCCAGCAAGGGCTGGTTCCACCACTGGCTGGACTTCGACCTCGACGCCGTGCGCGCCGACTTCGACTCCGTCGCCGCCCTCGGCCTGGACCACGTCCGGGTCTTCCCGCTCTGGCCGCTGTTCCAGCCCAACCGCACCCTGATCCGCCCGCGCGCCGTCGAGCAGCTGACCGCGCTGGTGGACGCGGCCGGCGAACGCGGCCTGGACGTCGCGGTGGACGGCCTCCAGGGCCACCTGTCCTCCTTCGACTTCCTGCCCGCCTGGACGCGGACCTGGCACCGCCGCAACCTGTTCACCGACCCGGAGGTCCTGGACGGCCAGTCCGCCTACCTGCGCACCCTCGCCGGCGCGCTGCGCGAGCGGCCGAACTTCCTCGGGATGACGCTCGGCAACGAGATCAACCAGTTCTCCGGCGCCCCGCACCCCGACCCCGACCGGTGCACCCCCGCCGAGGCGGAGGCCTGGCTGCGCCGGATGCTCGCCGCCTGCGAGGACGGCGCGCCCGGGCGGCTGCACCTGCACGCCTCCTACGACGCGGCCTGGTACCTGGACGAACACCCGTTCACCCCCTGGCACTCGGCCCGCCTCGGCGCCGCCACCGCCGTGCACTCCTGGGTGTTCAACGGCACCGCCCAGCGCTACGGCGCCCACTCCACGGCCACCGCCCAGCACGCCGCGTACCTGGTCGAGCTCTCCAAGGCCTGGGCGGACGACCCGGCCCGCCCCGTCTGGCTGCAGGAGGTCGGCGCGCCCGCCCCGCACATCACCGCCGGGGACGCGGCCCGGTTCACCGGCGCCACCGTCGAGGCCGTCCTGGACTGCCCGGACGTCTGGGGGATCACCTGGTGGTGCTCCCACGACGTGGACCGCTCGCTCGCCGACTTCCCCGAACTGGAGTACAGCCTCGGCCTGTTGACCACCGACCGGGCCGTCAAACCGGCTGGCGCCCGGCTCGCCGAGGCCGCCGCCGAGGCCCGCCGCCACTGGCAGCCGCCCAAGCCGCGCAGCACCGCCGTGGTGGTCGCCACCGGCGACGAGGTCACCTCCCCCCGCCGCGCGGACTGCGGCCCCGGCGGCCCGGTGTACGAGGCCTTCATGCGCCTCGCCGAGGCCGGCGCCCGCCCGACCACGGTGCTCGCCGAACGCGCCGGGGACGCGGCGCACCTGGCCGCGCGCGGCATCACCGAGGTGGTCCACCCCGCCGACGTACGTTCTCTGTAGCCGTCCTCCTCTGTCCACCTGCCCTCGCCGCACGCAACGGAGCCTGCCGACATGCACGATGACCGCACCCTCGTCGAGTCCCGCCTCAAGCGCGTCCTGGAGGAGCGCATCCTCCCGGCCGTGTACCCCGAGTCCGTCCCGCTGGAGGTCGGCATCTGGACCGCCCCCGGCGAGCCCGTCCCGGTCGCCGAGGGGCTGGCCGCGCCGCGCACCCCGATCGCCGTCGGCGACGCCTGGGGCGCGCCGTGGGGCACCAGCTGGCTGACGGTGTCCGGCACGGTGCCGCAGGCCTGGGCCGGGCGGACGGTCGAGGCGCTGATCGACCTCGGCTTCGACGCCAACATGCCCGGCTTCCAGTGCGAGGGCCTGGTCTACCGCCCGGACGGCAGCCCGGTGAAGGGCCTCAACCCGCGCAACCAGTGGGTGCGGATCGCCGCCCCGGCGGCCGGCGGGGAGCAGGTGCTGCTGCACGTCGAGGCCGCCGCCAACCCGGTCATCCTGGACTACCACCCCTTCCTGCCCACCGAGTTGGGCGACAAGGAGACGGCCGGCGACCGGCCGCAGTACAGGCTCGCCCGGATGGACCTCGCGGTCTTCGACGACACCGTCTGGCAGCTCTCGCTGGACCTGGAGGTGCTCGGCGAGCTGATGGCCGAGCTGCCGGTGGACGGCGCCCGGCGCTGGGAGGTGCTGCGCGCGGTCGAGCGCGCCCTGGACGCGATCGACCTCCAGGACGTCAACGGCACGGCCGCCGCGGCCCGTTCGGAGCTGACCGCGGTACTGGCCGCACCCGCCGCGGCGTCCGCGCACCGGATCAGCGCGATCGGCCACGCCCACATCGACTCGGCCTGGCTGTGGCCGCTGCGCGAGACGGTGCGCAAGGTGGCCCGCACCACCGCCAACATGACCGCCCTGCTCGAGGACGAGCCGGAGTTCCGCTACACCATGTCCCAGGCGCAGCAGTACGCCTGGATCAAGGAGCACCGCCCGGAGGTGTACGCCCGGGTGCGCAAGGCGGTCGCCGAGGGCCGGTTCGTGCCGGCCGGCGGCATGTGGGTGGAGTCCGACACCAACATGCCGAGCTCGGAGGCGATGGCCCGTCAGTTCGTGCACGGCAAGCGGTTCTTCCTGAAGGAGTTCGGGGTCGAGAACCGCGAGGCCTGGCTGCCGGACACCTTCGGCTTCACCGGCGGCCTGCCGCAGATCATCCGCAACGCCGGCTCCAAGTGGCTGCTGACCCAGAAGATCTCCTGGAGCCAGGTCAACAGGTTCCCGCACCACACCTTCCTCTGGGAGGGCATCGACGGGACGCGCATCTTCACCCACTTCCCGCCCGTGGACACCTACAACTGCTCCATGAAGGGCAGCGAAATCGCCCACGCGGCCCGCAACTTCAAGGACAAGGGGGTGGCCCGGCACTCGATCGCCCCGACCGGCTGGGGCGACGGCGGCGGCGGGACGACCCGCGAGATGGTCGCCAAGGCCGCCCGGCTGCGGGACTTGGAGGGCTCGGCCACCGTCCGCTGGGAGAACCCCGCCGAGTTCTTCACCAAGGCCGAGGCCGAGTACCCCGACCCGCCGGTCTGGGTCGGCGAGCTCTACCTGGAGCTGCACCGGGCCACCCTGACCAGCCAGGCGAAGACCAAGCAGGGCAACCGGCGCAGCGAGAACCTGCTGCGCGAGGCCGAACTCTGGTGCGCCACGGCCGCGTTGCGCACCGGCGCCGAGAGTGCAGACGCCTCGGGCGCCGGTACCGAGGAGTCTTACGAGTACCCGTACGAGCAGCTGGACCGGATCTGGAAGACCGTGCTGCTGCACCAGTTCCACGACATCCTGCCTGGCTCCTCGATCGCCTGGGTGCACCGCGAGGCCGAGGCCACCTACGCGGCGGTGGCGCAGGAGCTGGAGGGGCTGATCGGCGCCGCCCAGCAGGCGCTGGCCGGATCGGCGGACGGTGGAAGGGAGTTGGTGTTCAACGCGGCTCCCCACGCCCGTTCGGCCGTCCCGGCGGGCGGCGCCGCCGTCGCCGTCACCGCCGGTGCGCCCTGCACGGTGGTCGAGCGGCCCGGAGGCGGGTTCACCCTGGGCAACGGCCTGCTGGAGGTGGTGGTCGACGCCGACGGGCTGATCACCTCGGTGGTCGAGCGGTCCAGCGGCCGGGAGACCGTCGCCCCCGGCAGCCGCGCCAACCTGCTCCAACTGCACCCCGACTTCCCCAACATGTGGGACGCCTGGGACGTGGACCGGTTCTACCGCAACACCGTCACCGACCTGACCGCTGTCGACTCCCTCACCGCCACGGCCACCGGCGACCGGGCGAGCGTCCGGATCGAGCGCTCCTTCGGCTCCTCGACCGTCGTCCAGACCCTCACCCTGCGCGCCGGCGAGCAGCGGCTCGACCTCGACACCGAAGTCGACTGGCACGAGACCGAGAAGTTCCTCAAGGCGGCCTTCCCGCTGGACGTCCACACCGAGCGCTACGCCGCCGAGACCCAGTTCGGCCACCTCTACCGGCCCACCCACACCAACACCAGCTGGGACGCCGCCAAGTTCGAGGCCTGCAACCACCGCTTCGTCCACCTGGACGAGCCGGGCTGGGGCGTGGCCCTGGTGACCGCCTCCACCTACGGCCACGACGTCACCCGCACCGTGCGCCCGGAGGACGGCGGCACCACCACCACGGTCCGCTTCTCGCTGCTGCGCGCCCCGCGCTTCCCCGACCCGAAGACCGACCAGGGCCGGCACCGCTTCCGGCACGCGCTGGTGCCCGGCGCGGCCATCGGCGACGCCGTCCGCGAGGGCTACCGGATCGGCCTGCCCGAGCGGCGGGTCACCGGCAGCGCCGAGCGGGTCGCGCCGCTGGTCGAGGTGGACCACGACGCCCTGGTGGTCAGCGCCGTCAAGCTCGCCGACGACCGCAGCGGCGACCTGGTCGTCCGGGTCTACGAGGCCGGCGGCGGCCGCGCCCGGGGCCGGCTCACCACCTCCTTCCCGCTGGCCGGCGCCGTCCCCTGCGACCTGCTGGAACGGCCCTGGGACGGCACCCGCGGCGAGGTCGCGGTCGAGGACGGCGCGGTGCGGCTGGCCCTGCGGCCGTTCGAACTGGTCACCCTGCGGCTCAGCGCCGCCCGCTGACCCGCTGGCCCCCGCACCAACCGTCCCGCTGACCAACCGACCCGCGCACCGACCGTCCCGCTACCGTGGGAGCGCCCCGGCCCCGCCCGGCCGGGGCGCCGCCGACCCCCTGGAGCCCGCCATGCCGCCCACCCCGCTGTTCGCCGCCCTCGACATCGGCGGCACCAAGATCGCCGGGGCGCTGGTCGACGGCGACGGACGGCTGCGGCACCGGCTCCAGCTGCCCACCCCCGCCCGGGAGCCGGGCCCGGCCGTGCTCGCCGTGGTGCACAAGGTGCTGGACCAGCTCGCGGGCACGCCCGACTGGGCCGCCGTGACGGCCGTCGGCGTCGGCAGCGCCGGACCGGTCGACCTCGTCGACGGCACCGTCAGCCCGGTCAACATCCCCGGCTGGCGCGGCTTCCCGCTGGTCGCCGAGGTGGCCGCGCACCCGGCGGTGGCCGCCCGCACGCTGCCCGTCCACCTCGCCGGGGACGGCGTCGCGATGGCCGCCGCCGAGCACTGGCAGGGCGCCGCCCGGGGCGCCGACAACGCGCTCTGCCTGGTGGTGTCCACCGGCGTCGGCGCCGGACTGGTGCTGGACGGCGCCGTCCGCCCCGGCCCCAGCGGCAACGCCGGGCACCTCGGCCACATCACCGTCGACCTCGACGGCGAGCCCTGCCCGTGCGGCTCCCGCGGCTGCCTGGAGGGCCTGGCCAGCGGCACCGCGATCGCCCGCCGGGCCCTCGCCGACGGCTGGCGGCCGCCCGGCGCGGACACCACGGCCCGCGCCGTGGCCGCCTCCGCCGCCGCGGGCGACCCGCTCGCGCTGGCCTCCTTCGACCGGGCCGCCCAGGCGCTGGCCGCCGGGATCGCGGCCACCGCCGCCCTGGTCGACCTGCACCGGGTGGTGGTCGGCGGCGGCGTCGCCACCGCCGGGGAGGTGCTCTTCGCCCCGCTCGCCCGCCACCTGGACCGCTACGCCGCCCTGTCCTACATCCGCGGACTGGACGTGCGCCGCGCCGAACTCGGCACCGACGCCGGGCTGATCGGCGCGGCGGCGATCTGCCGCTGACCGCCCCTCGGGAGACCCCCGGCATGCCCCCCTACGCCCTGCTCGACAACCCGGTCCGCCGCTACCCCTGGGGCTCCCGCACCGCCGTCCCCGCCCTCACCGGCACCCCGCCGGACGGCACCCCGCAGGCCGAACTGTGGATGGGCGCCCACCCCTCGGCGCCCTCCCGGGCGGGCGGCCGACCGCTCGACGCCCTGATCGCCGCCGACCCGGACGGCCTGCTCGGGCCGGCCACCGTACGCCGGTTCGGCCCGGAACTGCCGTTCCTGTTCAAGGTGTTGGCCGCCGACCGGGCGCTCTCCCTGCAAGTCCACCCGAGCCGCGCCCAGGCCGCGGCCGGGTACGCCGCCGAACAGCTCCGGGGCGTCCCGGCGGACGCCCCGGAACGGGTGTACAAGGACCGCTCCCACAAGCCCGAACTACTGTGCTCACTGGGCGACTTCGAGGCCCTCTGCGGCTTCCGGCCGCCGGCCGCCACCGCCCGGCTGCTGGACGCCCTCGGCGTGCTCGCCCCCTGGGCGGCCGCCCTGCGCGAGCGGCCCGCCGCCGAGGCGCTGCCCGCGCTGCTGCGCCGGGCCCTGGCCGCCGGGGAGCCCGAACTCGCCGAGGTCACGGCGGCCCTGGGTCGCACCGCGACCGCGTCCGCCACCGCCGACGGCCCGTACGCCGAGGCGTTCGCCGCGTACGCCCGCCTCGCCGACGAGTACCCCGGGGACCGGGGGCTGCTCGCCGCGCTGCTGCTCAACCACGTCCGACTCGGCGCCGGACAGGCGCTGTACCTGGCCGCCGGGGTGCCGCACGCCTATCTCCGGGGCGTGGGCGTCGAGTTGATGGCCAACTCGGACAACGTGCTGCGCTGCGGGCTCACCGGCAAGCACGTCGACGCGGCCGGCCTGCTGGCCGTCACCGACTTCCGGGCCGCCGGGCCCGTCCTCCTCGACGCCCGCCCGCTGAACGCCGTCGAAGCCGAATTCCCCTCCCCGGCAGGGGAGTTCCGGCTCTCCCGGCTGCACCCGTCGGCCGTTCCCGTCCGCGTCGAGCTGCCCACGCCGCAGATCCTGCTCTGCACCGCGGGCCGGGCCCGGCTGCACGCCCCCGGACACCCCGGCCTCGACCTGCCCCGGGGCGCCGCCGCCTACCTGCGCCCGGGCGCCGGACCGGTCGAGCTGACCGGTCCGGGCGCTGAGCTGTTCCGGGCCACCACAGGCCGTTAGAGACCGGCGATTCCCGCCGGGAGGACGTGCTCAGGCGGGCAACGGGTGCCCGAAGAGCAGGTCGTAGCCGTCCGGCAGCTGCTCGATCACCCGGTCGACCAGTTCCCCCGGGACGAGGTCGGCCATCGTGCTGAGCACCGCCCCGATGTCCCACGGCACCGTCGCCGTGGTCGCCCCACCGATCCAGCCCACCACGGCCTCCACGAAGCGCTCGGCGGTCAGCGGCTCGGCGGCGGGCCGGGCGTCCCGGAGCAGCGAGGCGTACGTGCCGGGCAGCGCGTCCGCGAGCTCGCTGCGCTCCGCGCCCACCAGGTGCTCGCCCAGCAGGCCGAGCACGACCCGGACGGCGTGGTCCGCCTCCGCCTCGCCCCGGTACTCGCCGCGCTCCACGACGCGCGCGAGGAAGTCCTCCCAGGAGATGGTCATCGCGTCCTCCTTCCGGTCGGCGGGACCGGGCCGGGCCGGCGGCCGATGGTCCGGGAGGGGCTGCCTCATCGCAGCCCGTGACCGCCGGGGGACGTACCGGTTCCCGTGCTGCTCAGCGTACTGCGGTCCGGACCGGGCGGACCCGCCGGTACGGGCGGCGGCCGGACTCCCGAACGGAACCCTGACGCCGTCGTCGGGTGCCGTCGGGCGCTGCGGAAGACAGGGCCGGGAACGGGGCCGGGAACGGGGCCGGGAACCGGGCCGAGAACGGGGCCGGGAATCGGGCCGGGAATCGGGCCGGACCGACGGATCGACGCCGTTGTCGATCACGCCGCCGGCCCGCGCCGTCACCGGCACGGGGGCCCACGGGTCGGCGGGCGGTCAGCCCGCCGAGGTGCGGCACCGTCTGCGCGGACCGCGCGGCAGGCCCACCCTGCCACCGGACCGGGCCGGTACCCGCTGGGCCGGCGCCGTCGCCTTGGCGGCGGCAGCGGCGGCCGGACCCTCGCCACGCACCGTGTCCGACGCCGCGCCGGACGCCGAGACCGACATAAACGCCGCCAGAAAGCGCCGCTCGCTCTGGCTCAGTTTGCGCGAGCGCCCGGATTCCTGGTCCCGGGCGACCACCACGGTCCGCGCCCGCATAAAGGTGAGCGGCTCGCGGCAGACATTCACCTCGACATGGGCGGAACTCCGCCCGAGCTGCTCCACCGTCAGCCGCACCGACAATGGCTCGGGGCGGTGGTGCAACTGCTCCAGGTAATCGATCTCGTGCCGCGCGATAATGAATCCGGACGGGAACAGCGATTCCCGTACGGCGGTCGCGTGGTGGCAGAACAGGTCGTAAATCCCCTCCTGGATGTAGCCGACCAGCCGGGCGTTGTTGATGTGCCCGTTCTCGTCGACGTCGCTCCACCGGGTGGGGCAGGACAGCACGTGCGCGCCCGGGTGCAGCGCGCTCACTGCTGCGTCAGCCCGGCCGCGGCAGCGGTGGGCAGCAGCGCCCGCTGCAACCTGGCGTAGTAGCCGGACTGTTCGGCGGCCATCCGGGCCGCGGTCCAGCCCTCCTCGGCGGCCTCGGCGGCCGCCTGGACGACGAGGCTGTCGAGCACCACGTCGACCGACCGGCAGAGTTCGGCGACCGCCGCGAGCCGTTCGGTGACATCCGCCGTTCCGGCCGCATTCCTGGCCGGGAAAGCGGCCAGCGAGTCGACCGCGAGCTGCAGATCGTCGATGACGTCCGACCGGATTTCCTCCGGGGAATTCCTCATGCTTTTCTCCAGGACCAATTCGAGCCATTACGGCCCGGTAACTGACGTTCGAATACACCCTGATCGGTGTCGGCCCCCCGACGCCTTCGACGCTATCCCAGTCGACGCGGGTCCGCAGATGGTTTTCGGACCGCGACGGGAAACTGACTTCCATCGGAGTAGTTTGCGGGGGTACACAATATGCCCTGTCAGCCGAATGCGGTAAGCAGAACGGGTGATATCACCGACGCGCCGAGCAAGATCGACTACCGTGCGTCATGAATCTGCTAATAGGAGCTCCACCAGCGCGCCTTGTACAGCCGCGCGCCGGTCAACTTCCACGTCCCCTCCGGGCGGTGCAGCCGGATCACCGAGGTGCACCAGTCGCACGGGCCGCTGTGATCGGGGGCCGCCGTCAGCAGCCGACCGGTGCCGGCGGGGTCGTCGCCGATGCTCTTGACGTCCCGCTCGGCGGCAGGATCTGCGCCCGGATCCGCGGCCGGATCCGCGGGATCGGCCAGATGGACGGGGGTGAACCCGTCGGCGGCGGGGTCGTACTGCCAGAGGCCGTTCAGGGTGCTCACCCAGAACCGGCCGGGCGCGCCCAGGACGGGCGCGAGGTCATGGCCGCCCTGGTCGGGCAGCGGCGCGCTGCGGACGGCGGTCAGGGTCGGCGCGTCCGGGGTCCCGCCGACCCGCAGCCCGGTCAGCTCGCCGTCGCCGAGCACCCAGAGCAGGCCGGTCCGCCCGTCCCAGTGCACCCCGTGCGCGCCGGGGAGCGGGAAGGTCGCATGGGCGGTGGCCCGGGAGCCCTGCGAGGCGGCGTACAGCCGCACCCACCCGCCGGCGCTCGCGGCGACCGCGACGTTGCCGTCCGGGAGCAGCTCGATGCTGTGCGGGTTGACCTCCCCGCCGAGGTCCGCCGCCCAGCGGCTGGCGCCGGTGGCGGTGTCGACGACGGCGGCGAGCCCGCCGGAGGCGGTGGTCAGCAGGTAGCGGCGGCCCTCCAGGGTCCGGCTCTTCACCTCGTCCGGGTCGTCCCAGCTCTGCTCGGGGTCGAGGTCGCCGAGTTCGGGCGCCCGGTCGGCCGTCCAGGACCACACGACGGGCGGACGGTCGACGCCCTGGTACGCCATCAGCTCCTCGACCCCCCGCAGGACGAGGACGCGGCGGGACGCCTGGTCCACGACGGCCACCTCCTCGGCGGGCGTACCGGAGGCAGTGGACACGGCGTACGCGCGGCTCGCGGGCGCACAGAGCAGCAGGGCCAGGCACAGGGCCGGCAGGGTTCTCCTCAGCACGCCCCCACGGTGCGCGCCGCACGGCGGGCCTCCCGGCAGCCCAGCCGCACCCCTCGGCCGAACGGCCCGTCAGATTCGCCCGGACACCCGGTCCGCCGCCCGGGCGATCGGCGAGGTGGTGGCCCGCCCGGCCGCCTCCTGCCGGTCGGCGGCGTGGTACGCGGCTTACATCGCCCGCACCCCCAGCCAGCGCAGCGGCTCCGGCTCCCAGCGCCGCACTGTGTGTCCCACCCAGGGCAGCCCGGTCAGCTCGGTGTCCCGCCCGAGCACCAGGTCGCACAGGGTGCGGCCGGCCAGGTTGGTCGTGGTCACCCCGCTGCCGACGTACCCGCCCGCCCAGCCGAGCCCGCTCGACCGGTCCAGGTCCACCGTCGCGCACCAGTCCCGGGGGACGCCCAGCACGCCCGCCCAGGCGTGGTCGATCCGGGCCTGCGCGGCGGCCGGGAAGAACCGGTCCAGGATCCCGCGGAGCTGGCGCACCGTCTCCACCTGGGTGCTCCCGTCCGAGTCCGTCCGCGACCCGAAGCGGTAGGGCACGCCCCGCCCGCCCAGCGCGATCCGGTCGTCGGCGGTCCGCTGGGCGTACATGTAGGCGTGCGCGAAGTCCCCGAGCACCTCCCGGCCCTGCCAGTTGACCTCCGCCCAGAACTCGGCGGGCAGCGGCTCGGTGGCGACCATCGCCGAGTTCATCGGCAGCCAGGTCCGCCGCTCGCCGCGCAGCCCGGCGGTGAATCCCTCGGTGGCGCGCAGGACTTGACCGGCCGTGACCGTCCCGTACGGGGTCACGGCGCGCGGGCGACGGCTCCCCCGGCCGGGAAGGACCGCCGTGACCGGCGTCCCCTCGTACACCTCGACGCCCAGGCCCCGCACCACCCGTGCCAGCCCCCTGACGAGCTTCGCCGGCTGGATCCGCGCACCGTACGGGGACCAGGCCCCGCCCCGGACGTCCGTGACGCCGATCCGCTCCGCCGCCTCCTTCGCGGAGAGCTCCTCCACCCGGCCCTCGCCGTAGCCGCGCTCGGCCTCGACGTACTCCCTCAACCGCGCCAACTGCGGCGCGCTCCGGGCCACTTCCAGCACCCCGCCGCGGACCACGTCCGCCTCGATCCGCTCGGCGGCCGCCACCTCGACGACCTCCCCGACCGCCGCGTCCATCACCCGCTGCATCGCCACCGCGCCCGCGCGCCCGTACTTCCTCGCGAAGGCACCGCGCCCGGCGAAGCCGTTGTACAGCCACCCGCCGTTGCGCCCCGAGGCCCCGTAACCGCAGAAGCGGCGCTCCAACAGGGCGATCCGCAGGGAGGGTTCGGCCTTCTTCAGGTAGTAGGCCGTCCACAGCCCGGTGTACCCGCCGCCGACCACGCACACATCGACATCGGCGTCCCCCGGCAGCGCGGGCCCCGGCTCCGGCACCCCGCCCGCCGCGTACCAGAACGACACCCCACCGTTGACCGCTGCCACCGGAACCTCCCACACCGTCGCCGACCTGCCCGGACGCTACTCCGGGCCGATCACGACGGAACACCCGCACACTGCCAGGATCCGGGCGCCCGCCCAGCCACCCTGTCAGTCCCCCAGCAGCTCCAGCACCCGCGTCCAGCTGTACGCCCCCGGCACGAAGTCCGCGACCCGCACCCCCATCCGCCGCAGCCGCGCCAGGCTCTCCTCGTACGCCGGATGCGCCGCCTGCGCCGTACTCAGGCACGGCTGCACCGCCACCGGGATCCCCCACCCGTACGACTCGCACAGGATGCCCAGCGCCAGCGTGTCCGAGATCCCGGCGCTCCACTTGTTGATCGTGTTGAACGTCGCGGGGGCGACCACGATCGCCTCCGGATCCGGCAACGGCCGGGGCTCCCCGGGCTTCCGCCAGGCCGACCGGATCGGGAAACCCGTCTGCTCCTCGATCGCCCCGACGTCGATGAACCCCATGGCGAGCGGAGTCGCCACCACCCCCACCTCCCACCCCCGCCCCTGCGCAGCGGCCACCAACTCGCCCACCCCGCCCGCCACTCCGGCCGCACACACCACCACGTACAGCATCGGCATCGCCCGAACTCCCCTCTCAGCACCGCCGGCGCACCGGCGCCCCTCCTCGTCGTCCCCCGCCACCGGCCTGCCCGTGCCCGCGCTGCCGCAGGCACGGGCAGCCCCCGATCAGAGCGGCACGGCGTCCGGGTAGTGCTGCCGCAGTTCCGCGAGGACGCGCTCGTCGGCGGCCCGGACCTCCCACAGCGAGCTGTCGAACTCCGTGAGCACCACCACCGGCTCGCCCCCGGCGAACCCGGTGGCCTCGGCGTCGACCAGTTGGACGGCCGGGGAGACCAGGGCGAGCAGCGTCGGGGTGTCCATGCCCTCCCCCGCCGAGCGGCGCTCCAGCTCCGCCGTGAGGTCCCACCGCTCGTCACACTCGACCCGCCACCGCAGCCCGTGGCCGGAACCGCCCAACCGGCCCAGCACTTCGGCCAGGGTCACGTAGTGCGGCCCCCGCCACGCCTGGAAGGTGATCCCCTTCATCCCCGCTCCCGTCATGTGCTCCCCTTCGTTCAGCTGCACAGATCAGGCCAGGATCCGCGCCGGGGGGACCACCGAGGCCGGTGAGCACTGCGGGGAGGTGCGGCAGACGGTGAGCGGCCGGGGGTTGACGCCGTCGAGGACCTGGACGGACCACAGGACCGGGTAGCTGCCGCCGCAGATGCCGCAGGTCGGGGGTGGCGGCGGGGCGAAGTCCCCGGGCGGCGGGCCGAAGCCGGGCGGGGCGGCGGGCGGCGCCGGTATCGGGGCAGCGGTCGGCATCGGCGGGACGGCGGGCGGCGGGGGAACCGGCGGAACCGAAGGAATCGGCGGAAGCGGCGGAACCGGCGGCATCGGAGGCGGCGCCACACCCCACACCGTGAGCCCCGCCACCAGCGCCCCGAAGTCGTACCCGCACTCCCCGCAGGTGATCAGCGCCCCCTCCGTGCGCATGCCCCCGCACCCGGGGCAGAACGTCACCGCGTGCTCGTCGGCCTCGGTGCTCTCGCAGCGCGAGCAGATGAAGTCCGGTTCGACCTTGCGGTGTTGGAAGAAGGCCCCGAAGAGCTGGAAGGCGTTGACCTCGCCGTCCTTGCCGTGCGCCGCGTGCAGCACGGACGTGACCATCTTCAGCCGCCGCCTGCGCTCCCGCGCCCGCTGGAGGTCCAGGTTCACCACCTTGGTCTGCCGGCAGTCCCGGCAGGTGCACAGGGTCCGGACCGGCAGCCGGCAGCGGATGCCGTACTGCCGGTACAGGAACTCGAAGGCCGGGCGCTGTTCGCTGCCGACCCGCACGTCCACCACGCCGACCCCGACCGCCGCCAGGCTCCCCTCGACGGCGACGGCCAACCGGGCCACCTCGGCGGCGAGTTGTTCCGGTACGCCGTCCGGTCGGCTGCTCATCATCACCGGGATCGCCAGCAGGCCGGCCAGGGCCGCCCGGTCCAGGGCGAGGACGCCCTCCCGGGAGTGGAAGACGGCGCCCTGGACGCCGCCCCACAGGGACGGCCCGGTGGCCCGGGGGGCGCCGGACAGCCGGTCGTTGATCAGGGCGGTGACGCCGCCGACCACCCGCTGGCCGGTCTGGTGGTGCCGCGCGAGCGCCTCCGCCTGCGGTGCGCTGGCCCACCAGCGGGGCTGGGGGAAGCCGGCCGCCGCCTCGGGGTCCAGGCCGGTCAGTGCCCGGTCGAGGGCAAGCAGCGTGCCCTGGTACGCCGTCACGTACGGGTTCTGCACGCCCAGCGCGACCACCGAGACGGACCGGTCGGTCAGGTGCACCGACACCGTGGTGGAGTGGTCGTCGACGGGGGCGAGCTGCAGCCGCACCGCGAGCGGGACTTCGTCGGGCAGCAGCATCGCGGAGCGGACGGCCGAGCCGCGCCGGGCCTCCACCACGGTGGCCTGCTCCGAGGTGACCTGGTAGCCGAGCGAGCGCAGCGCCTCCACGGCGGCGATCCGGACGCGTCCGGCGTCGGCGCGGACGCGGCGCTCGGCGTCGAGGGTGATCGAGGCCAAGACTCCTCCGCGGGAATGGATTTCGGTACGGAACGACCGCACGACGGTCCGGGAGTCTAGCCATGGATGGCCACACCCGCAGGACGATTCATCGGATTGGCGCACCGGCTCCCACCAGCCGCGCCACCGCGTCCGCGCACCCCCAGCTCAGCGTCACGCCCGCCCCGCCGTGCCCGTAGTTGTGCACGATCCGCAGCCCGTCCGCCGTCTCCTCGGCCGCCAGCCGCACCCCGCCCCGGCGGTCGGGCCGCAGTCCGACCGGGCAGCCGGTGATCTCGGCGCCGCGCAGTTCGGGGACGTGCGCCGCGCACCGGGCGAGGATCGCCTCGGCCGTCGCCCGGTCGCCGCCGAGGTCCCAGCTGCCCTCCTCGAAGGTGCCGCCGAGGACGACGTCGCGGCTGCGCGGATGGACGTAGGTGTACCCGGCCGGGTCGTCCTGGATCCGCAGCGAGGCCCGCAGGCCGGGGTTGCGCACCAGGACGAGCTGTCCGCGCACCGGCCGCACCGCGTCGTCCCCGCACAGAGCGCGGGCGCCGAGGCCGGAGGCGTTGACGACCACGGGCGCCCAGGCGCGGGCCTGGTGGAGGGTGTCGAGCCGCCGGTGGACGACCTCGCCGCCGCCGTCGAGGAAGCGGCCGAGCAGCCAGGGCAGGTAGAGCGGCATCTCGACCGTCGGGGCGGTGAACCGCCAGCCGTCCGCGTAGGCCGGGGCGAGGTCGGCCGGCCCCAGTCGGCGCAGGTCGGGGACGCCGGCGCCCCACCAGGGGGTGCCGTCCTCCTGCCGACGGTGCGCGGGCATCCAGGTGTCGCGCAGGACGACGCCGGGGGCGCCGGCCCGGGCCTGCCGGGCGAGTTCGGCGTAGGTGGCCGCGGACCAGGCGGCCACCCGCTCGCCCGCCGCCACGCCCACCGGGTACCAGACGGCGGCCGCCACGGCCGAGACCGTCGACAGCAGGCCGTCCGCCGTCACCACCACGACCCGCAGGCCCTGCTCCTGGAGGCGCAGGGCCGTGCTGAGCCCGATGATCCCGCTGCCGATCACCACCACGTCCGCGTCCGCGTTCCCGTGCGCGCCCACGTTCCCGTCCAGATCCACCGTGATCCCCTCCTCCCGGCCCGCCGACCGATCTGGCCGCGGCGGCCGGATTCCAGATAAGCGGGGCACGCCGGGAGGCGTCCAAGACCGGTTGCGTCCCCCGCCGATAAGGCGCCCTTATCGCCGCCGGTGGACGGCCCGGAGGCCGGGAACCGGCCCCGCACGGCGGGCCTATCATCGGCCGATGGACCTCCGTCGCATGCGTTACTTCTCCGTCCTGGCCGAGGAGTTGAACTTCACCCGGGCCGCCCGCCGACTGCGGGTGGCGCAGCCCGCACTGAGCCAGCAGATCAAGGCGCTGGAGCGGCAGCTCGGCGTGCAGCTGGTGGAACGCACCAGCAGGGGCTGCACCTTGACCCCGATCGGCGGCGCGGTCGCCGAGGAGGCCCGGCAGCTGCTGCGCCAGGTGGCCGAGGCGGACCGGCGGATCACGGCGGTGGCCCGGGGGCGGCAGGGCAGCCTGCGGGTGGCGTACACCCGCTCGGCGCGCGGCGGCGTCTCGGACACCCTGATGGGCGAGTTCCGCGGCCGTTACCCCCGGGTGGAGGTCGCCCTGCAGACCGGCTGGACGGCCCACAACGTCGACGAGCTGCTCGCCGGGCGGCTGGACGCGGCCTTCGTCCGTCCGCCGCTGGATGTCCCCGAGCTGGCCTGCCGGGTCATCGCGGAGGAGGAACTGCTGGTCGCGGTGCCGAGCGGCCACCCGCTCGCCCGGGGCCGCGGCCGGCTCGACCGGGGCAGCATCCGGGACGAACCGGTGGTGCTGTGGCCGCGCGGGAACGGTCCCGGGATGCACGCGTCGATCACCGGGCAGCTCTGGCCCGACCGGCCGCCCCGGATCGTCCGCGAGGAGCCGGACGACGAGCAACTGCTGCTGGCGGTGGCGGCGGGCCACGGCATCGCGCCCATCCCGGAGGGCCGGGCGCGGGTGTTCCGGATACCCGGCGTCAGCCTGCGCCGGATGGCGCGCCCGGTGCCGACGGTCACGCTGGGCCTAGCGCACAATCCGCGGACGGCCTCCCCGGCGGTCCAGCTGCTGCTCGCCATGGCCCCGCAGCTCGGCGCCACGGACCCGACCGCAGAGGGGAGTTGACGGCCGCCGGGCCCACCCCCGCAGGCACGGCGGGGGTGGACCCGGCGGCCGTCGGCGGCGCTCAGCCGATGGTCGAGCCGGTGACGGGCTCGGACAGCGCGACGGTCTTGCCGTTCGCCCCGGTCTTGACGAACTGCCAGGTGAGGCCGTTGATCACGCCCTTGTCGAGCGGGGCCAGCTTGGCGAAGGCGGGCTGGCTGAGGTCGATGTGACTGGAGTCGCAGGACGGACACTGGTCCTTCACCGGGACGGTGATGGTCTTGCCCTGGTAGGTCACCTTGACCGAAATGCCCTTGCACACCGGGTCGTTGTTGGGGTTGGCGGTGGTCCACCAGGTGTGCGAGACGGCGACCAGCAGCTGGTTGGAGGCGTTGATCTGGGTGCCGCAGGCGCCGTAGCCCGCGTCGGTGTAGTAGGTGGCCTTGCCGGTCATCGGCTTGTTGATCGGTATCGCGGCACTCGCGGAGCCCGCCGTGAGGGCGATGAGGGCGGCGGCCGCGAGCGGGGCGCCCGCGAGGATCCTGAGGTTCTTGCCGATGGCGCGCATGGTTCGTTCCCTCCGGTTCGACGGTCCCGGGCGCTGGCCATGGGCATGACATGAGCAACTCGACGGCGCCGCACCGCAGTTCGACGACCGTTCGATGCCCACCCGGTGAAGGGAACGTATGCGCTCCTCCTCGGCGTGGTCCAGACCTCCCCGGTGTTGCCATCAACACAAGGCAAGGATCTTTACCAATGCGGCCGAAGGGGCGAAGATGCGTGACCGCGACGCCACGGAGGGTGTTGACAGGCCGTCACCCCCGCCCGCCCCGGAGGCCCGCCCCATGCGCACCGCACTCGCCGCCCTGCTCCTCGGCGCCGTCCTGACCCCGGCCGTCGCCGCCCCCTCGGCCGCCGCGGCGGCCAGCCCGGCGAACCGAGAGGTGAACCAGGGCTACAGCATCCCGGTCGGCGGCGTGACCGACCTCGGCGCGCTGCCCGTACTCGGCAGCCTCGGCCTGGACTTCGCCCACCTGCTCGGGCAGTGACGGGCGGCAATCACCGACCCGCCCCCGGACAGGCCCCGACCCCGGCTCACTTGAACGCGCCCCCGCGCCCCCGCGCCGTACCACCCGGAGACGATCGCCCGGTCCCCGCGCGCGGCGGCCGCCGTGTTCAACTGAGCCGGGCCGCCCGCTCCCCATTTGCCGAAGATCACGGACCGGGGCCGCCCGCCCCGGCTAGGCTCGATCCGCGCGGCGTCCGCCCGCGCTGTCGACCCAGGGGGGAACGCGTGATCGGGGACCTGCTGCCGGACGTCGTGGTGACCGAGGTGGCCTACGACGACCCGCCCGAGGCGCAGCTGGAGCCCGCCGAGGAGGCCGCCGTAGCCCGCGCCGTGGACAAGCGCCGCCGCGAGTTCACCACCGTCCGCCACTGCGCCCGCACCGCGCTGGCCCGCCTCGGCGTGCCGTACCGCCCGCTCGTCCCGGGCCTGCGCGGGGCGCCGAGCTGGCCGGACGGCGTGATCGGCAGCCTCACCCACTGCGACGGCTTCCGCGCGGCCGCCGTGACCCGGGCCGGCACCCTGGCCTCGATCGGCATCGACGCCGAGCCCGCGCTGCCGCTCCCCGAGGGCGTCCTGGAGTCCGTCGCCCTGCCCGTCGAGCAGCAGCGGCTGGCGAAACTCGCCGCCGACCACCCGGACACGCCGTGGGACCGCATCCTGTTCAGCGCCAAGGAGTCGGTCTACAAGGCCTGGTTCCCGCTCACCCAGCTGTGGCTGGACTTCCACGAGGCCGAGCTCGACCTCTCCCCCGACGGCACCTTCACCGCCCGACTGCTGGTGCCCGGCCCGGTGGTCGGCGGCCGCCGGCTGGACGGCTTCGACGGCCGCTGGGCGGTGCGCGACGGGCTGCTCGCCACCGCGATCGCCGTCCAGCCCTAGGGAGTGTCTTGCGGTTCGCCGCCCGGGCATATCCTCGTCCCCGTGACGGTGACTTATGTGATCGACGGCGGGAAGATCGGCACTCTCGAGGACTTCTGGGACGAGGTCGGTCGCAAGATCGGCGCGGACGGCTACTTCGGCCGCAACCTGGACGCCTTCGCCGACTGCCTGAGCGGCGGCTTCGGCACACCCGACGACGGCGACTACGTCATCGAGTGGCGCGACCACGAGACCTCCCGCCGCAACCTCGGCTACCAGGAGACGGTCCGCCAGCTGGAGCTGCGGCTCCCCCGGGTGCACCCCACCAACCGCGAGAACGTCGCGGCCCGGCTGGCCGACGCCCGGGCGGGCAAGGGCCCGACGGTCTTCGACTGGCTGGTCGACATCATCGAGGAGCGGCACCCGGGCGGCCTGCGCCTGGCGTAGCCGACGGAGGCCCCCCGGGGCAGCTCAGAGCGCGTCGGACAGCCGGACGAACCGCCGCCCCGCCGCCAGCAGCCCCGGCAGCGCGGCCGCCACCCCGCGGGCGGTGCCGCGGCCCGGCTGGTTCATGTGCCCGATGACGATCGCCCCCGGCGGCGCCGACGCGACCTCCTGCCGCACCTCGGCGGCCGGGAGGGTCGCCCCGCCGTCCGCGTTCACGGTGAACCCGGCGATCCGTTCGCCCAGGTCGGCGACCACCCGGACGGCGACGTCGTCGTAGTACGCGGTGCCGGACCGGAAGAACCGCGGCGGGCGCCCGAGCAGCTCGGTCAGCTTGTGGGCGTTGCCCGCGACCTCGTCGTACACCTCGCCGACCCCGCCGGTGCCGGCGATCCCCTCCGCCGAGCGGCCGGTCACCGAGAGCGGGCGGTGGACGGTGCCGTGGTTGCCGATCTCGAACAGCGGGTCGGCGGCGAGCTGCTCGAAGGTGTGCGGATTGGCGTCGATCCAGCGGGCGTTCAGGAACAGCGTGGCCGGGACGTCGTGGGCGCGCAGGAAGTCGATCAGCTCGGCGTCGTAGCGGCTCCCGCCGGGGCCCCCGCAGGCGTCGAAGGTGAGCGCCGTGGCCTGCTGTCCCTCCGGCAGCCCGGTGACCACCCCGGGGAGGTCCAGGCCCCACGCGGTCGGCGCCAGGGCCGCGTAGCGCTGCACCAGCTCGGCCCGGCCGGGCTCCCGGGGCGCCGTGGGCGCGGCGGACGAAGGCGCGGCGGACGAGGGCGCAGCCGACGCCGTGGCTGAGGCCGATGCCGACACCGCCGCCGTGGCCGTATCCGCAGCGGGCCCGGTGACCGCCGGCGAGACCGCCCCGCCCCCCTCCGGGGCCCGCCCCCTCCCGCACCCCGCCAGCGCGCCCCCCGCCACCGCCGCCGTCAGCAACGCCCGCCGACTCAGTGCCACACCAGCCTCCCGCCCGACCCGTCGCCACCCGGCGCCACCGTCATCCGTCATACCGACCCATATCGGCTCATACCGTCGATCACATGACCATGAACGGACCAATCGCCACTCCCCGCAACTCGCCCCGCCCCGCCCCCCGGGCCCCTTTCACCGACCCGCCCCACCCCGGTGGGCCCCGCCTCACCCCGGGTTCACCCCCCGGGGTAGGCGAACCGACGGACCCGCCAACCCCAGCCCGGAGGCCCCGATGCCCGCCGACCCCACACCGCCCTCACACCCCACACCCCACTCGCACCCCGCAGAGCCGACCGACCCCGCCGAACCGACCAACCCCGCCCGCCGCGACCTGCTCCGCACCGGCCTCGCCACCGGAGCCGCCGCCGCCCTCGGCCTGGCCGCCACGGTCGGCGCCGTCGGCACCGCCTCCGCCGCCCCGAGCCGGGACGCGGACACGACGGACCCGACCGACCGCACCCTCACCCTCACCGGCCACCTCCCCACCGGCTGCCCCGACTTCGTCTACCTCCCGCTCGAAGTCCCCGACGGCGTCCGCGAGATCGCCGTCTCCTACGGCTACGACAAGCCGCCGGTCCCGGCCGGCACCCCCGGCAACTCCTGCGACATCGGCATCTTCGACGAACGCGGCACCGACCTCGGCGGCGACGGCTTCCGCGGCTGGTCCGGCGGCTTCCGCACCGAGTTCGCCCTCGCCCGCGACACCGCCACCCCCGGCTACCTCCCCGGCCCGATCAACCCGGGCACCTGGCACATCGCCCTGGGCCCGTACCAGGTCGCCCCGCAGGGCCTGGACTACCACGTGCAGGTCACCCTCCGGTTCGGCGAGCCGGGCCCGGAGTTCACCCCGGCCTACCCGCCGGAGCGGGCCCGCGGCCGCGGCCGGGCCTGGTACCGGGGCGACTGCCACCTGCACACCGTGCACTCCGACGGGCGCCGCCTGCCCGAGGAGGTGGCCGCCGGGGCCCGCGCGGCCGGCCTGGACTTCATCGTCTCCACCGACCACAACACCAGCTCCTCGCACGCCGTCTGGGGCCCGCTGGCCGGCCCCGACCTGCTGATCATCCCCGGCGAGGAGATCACCACCCGCAACGGCCACTGGCTGGCCCTGGGCCTGGAGGCCGGCCGGTTCGTCGACTGGCGCTACCGCTCCCGTGACGAGGAGTTCCCGCGCTTCGTCCGCCAGGTCCACCGCTCCGGCGGCCTGGTGGTGCCCGCGCACCCGTACTGCCCGTACGTCGCCTGCCAGTGGAAGTTCGGCTACGAGCAGGCCGACGCCGTCGAGGTGTGGAACGGGCCCTGGACGTACGACGACGAGTCGGCCGTCGACACCTGGGACTCCCAGCTCGCCGTGGCCCTCCGGGGCGGCGGGGACGGCGACCGCTCCTGGCGGCCCGCGATGGGCAACAGCGACGCCCACAGCGCCCCCCAGGTGATCGGCCTCCCGCACAACGTCGTCCTCGCCGAGGACCTCACCCGCGACGCGGTCCTCGACGGGCTGCGCGCCGGGCGCAGCTGGCTGGCCGAGTCCGCCGCCGTCAGGCTCGACCTCACCGCCACCGGCGGCGGCCGCCAGGCGGGCATCGGCGAAGAGCTGACCGTCCCGGCCGACGCCCCGGTGGACGTCCGGCTCGCCGTCTCCGGCGTGCCCGGCGGCACCGTCCGGCTGATCACCGACGAGGGCCAGATGCACCAGGAGTCGCTGCCCGCCGGCGGCTCCGGCACGGTGGTCTGGCGCACCACCGCCTCGCTCGCCGCCTACGTCCGCGCCGAGGTGCGCCACCCGAGGGCCGACGGGACGCCCGGCAAGGGCAACACGATGGGCGAGGAGCTGCCCTGGGGCCCGATGGCGGCCCTCACCAACCCGATCGTGCTGCGCGCCGAGGAGCGCTGAGACCGCCCGCCGACCTGCCCACAGGCCGGGAGGGGACGACTCGGACCACCCGTTTGGACTAGGTTGATCCCCGAAACACATCAGTCGTAGGGACGAGGCGGTCGGCTGTCCGCATCCGGGCCGACCGGCTCCTTCGCGCTCCCACCGCCTCGCCCCGGCTGTCCGACCGAACCCGTCCGAACCCGACCGTCCCCGGCCCGTGAAGGGATCAGCAGCTGTGAACCGTACGACCGTAGGTGGGCCGGAGCTCGGGGGCGGCCGGGGCGCCGGGGGCGTCCTCGTCCTCGTCGACCCCGCCGGGGCCGCCGGCGCAGGAGCGGGCGGCAGCCCGGTCGCGGAGCTGCTCGTCCGGGAGCTGCACCCGAGCGTCCACCTGCGGACGGACGACTTCCTCCAGGTCATCCGCAACGGCCGGCTGTCGGCGCACCAGCCCGGGGCCGACCGGCAGGACGTCACCGCCCTCGCGGCCGCCGCCCAGGCCGCCTTCGCCTACGCCACCGGCGGCTACCAGGTCGTCGTCGAGTGCACCGGCACCCCGGCCACCCTGGACACCTTCCGCCGCGAGAGCCGCACCACCGGCGCGGCCCTCCACCACGTGGTCCTCACCACCGCGGCCGCCACCACCCCGTACGAGCTCGACACCTCCGCCCTCACCACGGAGACCACCGCCAAGTCGGTCCTCGACGCGCTCGCCGTCCGCACCCACCTGCTCGGCTGGTAGGACCGGCCGGGGCGTCAGACCCCGACCGTGCCGTCGATGGCCTCGCGCAGGAAGTCCGCGTGCCCGTTGTGCCGGGCGTACTCGTGGATCAGGTGCAGCATCACCAGTCGCAGCGACACCTCGGCCTCCCAGCGCGGCTGGTAGCCGGTGACGTCGAGCGAGGGGGCCGCCAGCTCGATCCGGCGGGAGTGCTCGACCTCGGCCCGCCAGGCGTCGAAGGCCTCGGCGCGGGTGGCCCCGGTGGCGTCGTAGGCCACCTGGTAGTCGTTCTCCTCGGACCAGACCAGCGTGATCGACTCCCCGTTGATCACCTTGCGGAACCAGGTGCGCTCCACCTCGGCCATGTGCCGCACCAGCCCGAGCAGGCTCAGCGTGGACGGCGGGCTGGAGCACTGCCGCAGTTGCTCGTCGCTCAGGCCCTCGCACTTCATGGCGAGGGTCGCCCGGTGGAAGTCCAGGAAGCCGCGCAGCATCTCCCGTTCGCCGCCGGTCAACGACGGTACGGGCCGGTCCTCGGTGCTCATGGGGGTCGTGCTCCTCGTGCTCGCGCCCTGGGGCGGGTCCGGTCGACTACCGGGCGGACTCCGGCGGACTCTAGCGAACGCGGACCCCCGCCGGACACCGGGTTTCCACGCCCCGTCAACCCCGAACCCGCGTCGTCACGTACCGTGTTCGGACCACCACAGGTTTGGGTACGTACCTCGGCGCGCCCGACCGCCGGGCGTGAACCGAGCAGGAGACCCGACCACCCATGGACCACAACCACATCCCCCCGACGGTACGCCGGACGTACGGCACCGACGACCTCAGCACCGCCCCCTCCTTGGGCGGGGGGACACCCTTGCACCCTAGCTGACCTGCGCTCTTGGCAGGACCGATATCGCGGAACCCGCTCCACCGAGCCCCCGACTACACGCCAGCCCAAGGAACCGAAGCCCATGAACCAGGACCACATCCCCCCGACCGTGCGCCGGACCTACGGCACCGACGATCTCGCCAAGGCTGCCAGCTTCGCAGGCGGGTTCATCAACTTCGGTGACTGGCACGGCATCGACCTGACCGCCCCCACCCCCGACGACCGGGTGCACAGCCAGGAGCAGCTCTACCGCCGGGTGCTGAACGCCTTCCCGGAGCCGCGCGGCCAGCTGCTCCTGGCCGAGGTCGGCTGCGGCCGCGGTCTCGGCGCGGCCCTCGCACTACGGGAGTTCCGCTTCGCCACCGTCACCGGCGTCGACATCCACCCCGACCAGATCGAACGCGCCCGCGCCGTCAACGCCCGCGCCCTGGCCACCTATCCCGACCGCCTCGCCTACACCCTCGGCTCCGCCGACCGGCTCCCCTTCGCCGACGCCTCCCTGGACGGCCTCTACTCCGTCGAAGCCGCCCAGCACTTCCGCGAACTCACCGGCTTCGCCCGCGAAGCCGCCCGCGTCCTACGCCCCGGCGGCCGCCTCGTCGTCACCACCTTCTTCGCCGCCCCCGGCCCCGAGATCGCCGAACGCCTCAAGATCCTCCTCGCCAGCTTCGCCGACGGCCTCGACGTCGCCCACCCCCTCGACGACTTCACCACCGACCTCACCGACGCCGGCTTCACCCCCGTCACCACCGAATCCATCGGCCCCGACGTCTGGCCCGGCCTCGACCGCTACCTCACCGACACCGTCCCCACCGACCACTGGACCCGCAACTTCCTCCCCGCCTGGCGCCACGGCCTCCTCGACTACCACCTCATCACCGCCACCCGCACCTGAGCGGCGACCACACAGCACGCGACCCGTCCGCCTGGCGCCCGAACCGACAACGCCCTGCCTGGCACTGCCAGTGGTAGGCAGGGCGGGGGTAGGCACAGCCGGGTTCTGGCTGATCAACCCCGGTCCCACCAGGCTGGCAACATGACAACCGACACCGCCGCCGTCGCCGCCACGGCCCCGGCCGGCTCCGTGCGCATGACCGGCCGCCAGCTGACCGTCCTGGTGGTCCTGCTCGCCTCCCAGTTCATGATGGCGGCCGACTTCTCGATCCTGAACGTGACGCTGCCCCGGGTCGGGGTGGACCTCGGGTTCACGGCCGGGAACCTGCAGTGGATCACCACGATGTTCGCGCTCTGCGCGGCCGGCTGCACCCTGGTCTTCGGCCGGGTCGGCGACTACCTCGGCCGGCGCCGGATCTTCGTCGCTGGCATGGTGGTGCTCGCGGTCGCCTCGCTGATCGGCGGCATCGCCACCTCCCCGGCGCTGCTGCTGGTGGCCCGCACCCTCCAGGGCCTGGCCACCGCCGCCATCACCCCGGCCGCGATGGCACTGCTGACCACTTCCTTCACCGACCCCGCGCTGCGCACCAAGGCGCTCGGGCTGAACGGCGTCATGATGAGCTCCGGCTTCACCGTCGGCTCGATCCTCGGCGGCGTCCTCACCGAACTGCTCTCCTGGCGCTGGGCGTTCTTCATCAACATCCCGGTCGCCGTGGCCGCCGTGATCGTGGTCCCGATCGTGGTCCAGGAGAGCCGCGCCGAGACCCGTGGCCGGCTGGACCTGCCGGGCGCCCTGCTGATCACCGCCGGTCTGTTCGCCGGCATCTACGGCATCACCCGGGCCGCCGAGTCCGGCCTGGACGCCGTCGCCATCGGCACCCTGGTGGGCGCCGCCGTGCTGCTCGCCGTGTTCTGGGTGGTCGAGGGCCGCACCGAGGGCGCCCTGGTGCCGGTGCGCATCCTGCGCCTGCCGGACATCGCCCTGAGCAACCTCGGCGCGCTGTTCATCTTCGGCGGCGAGACCGCGATGATCTTCTTCACCGGCCTGTACGTGCAGAACGTGCTGGGCTACTCCTCGTTGGCCGCCGGACTCGCCCTGCTCGGGGTCGGCGCCGGCCAGATCCTCGGCGGCACCATCGGCCCGAAGATCGTCGGCAAGGTCTCCCCGCGCGTCCTGCTCGGCACCGCGCTCGCGGGCCAGGGCCTGTTCATGCTGCCCATGGTGTGGATGACGGACGGGTCGGTCTGGCTCGTCCCCGTGGTCGCCGCGCAGTTCGTCAACGGCGTCTTCTCGATGCTGGCGATGCTCTCCTTCATGGTGATCGCCACCTCGGCCGTCGACTCCTCGATGCAGGGCATGGCCACCGGCATGGCCACCCAGGCGCAGCAGGTCGGCATCGCCGTCGGCATCCCGCTGCTGAGCGCGGTGTTCGCCGCGAGCATCGGCGACGGGGGCGGCGCGGCCGACGAACTGTCGGGCATCCACCTCGCGCTGGCCGTCGACGCCGGGCTGCTCATCGTGGCCGGCCTGCTCCTGTGGGCGGCGCTGCGCCGGCGCACCACGGCGACCACCGGCTGATGTGGCCCGAAGACCGTCGGATCCCTGTTCAGCCCCCGTGTGACACTAGGAGCGTGGAAAAACCAGTGAACACCGACCTGGGTAGCTACCTCAAGCGGATGCGTGAGCGGGTCCAACCGGAGGAGATCGGGCTGGCGGTGCGCGGTGCGCGCCGGGTGCCCGGCCTGCGGCGGGAGGAGGTGGCGGCACTCGCCGGGGTAAGCCCCACGTACTACACGCGGCTGGAGCAGTCCCAGACCGCGCACGCCTCGCCGGCCATCCTGGTCGCGATCGCGCGCGCCCTGGACCTCAGCCCGGACGAGGAGGACTACCTGCTCAAGGTGGGCACCCCGGTGACCGAGCGGGAGCTGCCGGCCCGCCAGGTCGACCGGATCAGCCCGTACACCCGGATGCTGGTCGACTCGCTCGGGAACGCCGCGGTGGCGGTGCTCAACTACCGCTGTGACATCCTCGGTTGGAACTCGCTCTACCACCGGCTGTTCGCACCGCACCTGGACTACGACGCACCGAAGAACGCGACGGTCCGGCCGAACGTCATCCGGCTGAACTTCCTGGACGACAACGTCCGCGGGCTGTACGTGGACTGGCCGCTGGAGGCCCGGTCGAACGTCTCGTACCTCCGGTTCATCGCCGGGAACCACCGGCACGACCCGCAGTTGGCCGAGCTGATCGGCGAACTGAGCATCGGGAGCGAGGAGTTCTCCAAGCTCTGGATCAGCCACCGGGTCGCGAACTGCACCGTCGGGACGAAAACCTTCGACCACCCGAGCGTCGGGGAGTTCGAGTTGATGTACCAGTCGGCCGACCTGGGCGACGGGAACATCCTGAAGTTCTACCACGCCGAGCCGGACAGCCCGCACGACGCGGCGCTGCGCCTGCTCGCGGTGGACCTCGACCCGGCCCGCCGGTTCTGACCGGCCCCGACCGCCAGGGCCTCGGTCCCGCGGACGTTGACCGCCTCGCACTCCTCGACATCGCCGCCGACCCGGGAGCCGGGTCGGCGCCGCCCGGTCCTCGAGGTCCCCGCGCACCCAGTCCACCCGCCCGTCGCCCTCCGGCCTCCGGCCTCCGGCGGGTCAGCGCCGAATTCTCCGGACCGGACGCCCGCGGCTGGTGGCTCCGGGTGCACGGCCGGCTCTGCTTCACCGCGGACGTAGGCACGGCCTGAAGCCGGCGCGGCGGCCCGGAGCCCCCGCCCCCCTCACCCGCCCCTCCGCTCAGCCGACGGGCACCGCCGCGACCGGAGCGGCCGCCGGGGTCGCCGCCAGCGCCGCGAGGCGGCGCAGGCTGGCACGGCGCTGGAGGGCGGCCAGGCCGGTGGAGGCGGCGCCGAGGGCCAGCCAGCCGGCCGGGCCGGCGGCCATCACCACGCCGGTCAGCAGCATCGGGCCCACCGACTTCTGGACCGACTGGGACATGCCCGCCACACCCAGGTAGGAGGCCCGGGCGCGCGGCGGCGCCAGGGCGACGGCGAGTTCCCAGGAGCTCACGGACCGCATCAGTTCGGCGAGCGTGACCAGCGCGGCCGCCGCCAGCAGGGCGAGCGAGGCGGTCAGCGGGCCGCCGCCGGTGGAGAGCGCGATCAGCAGGCAGCCGGCCAGCAGGATGACCCCGTACCAGCCGACCGCCCTGGTCGCCCCGCCGGGGCGCTCGGCCCAGCCGGAGACCCGTAGTTGGAGCACCACCACCAGCACGGTGTTGAGGGTGAGGAAGGCCGGGACGACGGCGTGCGGCGCGTCGGTGTGGTGGATGAGCCAGAGCGGCAGGCCGACGTTGAGGACGGAGTCGTCCAGGCACATCGGCAGGTCCAGCAGCACGAACAGCAGGTAGCCGCGGTCGCGCCAGGGGCTCGACACGGCGCCGGGGGCCTCCTCCGCCTCCACCGGCGCGGCCGAGGGCGCCGCGACCAGACCGCGCCCGGCGGGCTCCGCGGTGCGCCGGATCAGGACGGCGGCCAGCACGTAGGAGAGCGCGTTGGCCACGATCAGCGCCCGGTACGCGGTCGTGGTGCCCACCGCCAGGCCGATCGCCGCGAAGCCCGTCCCGACCGCGGTCCCGCCGTTGGCCACGCTGCGGAACAGCGCCTGGTAGGTGGCCCGCCGCTCGCCCGCGACCCGGGTGGCGAAGAGCATCTCCAGGGTCTTGGCGCCGCGTTCGGCCAGGCAGGTCAGGGCCACCGAGGCCAGCAGCGCGGTGAAGTCCTGGACCACCAGCAGCAGGGCCATGGTGGCCACCCGCAGCAGGTGGCAGCCGATCAGCAGGCCGCGCACCGAGAACCGTTCGGCGGCCCGGCCGGCCAGCGGGGAGCCGACGATCCCGGCCACCGCGCCCACCCCGAGCAGCAGTCCGAGCCGCCCGGCGTCCATGCCACACACATAGGTGAAGTACAGGACGGAGGCAGCCGCCCACACCCCGGTGCCGGTCCGGTCGACGCCCTGGGCGAACAGCATGATCCGCGCGTCCCGCCCGCCCGGCGGCCGCGGCAGCTGCGCCCACAGTCCGTTCCCCCGCATGACAAACCCTCGTTTCGCGTCCACCATCAATCTCGACGTCAAGATACTTCATGTCGAGATAGTTGCGGAACCCCCGCCCGACCACCAGCCACCCCTCGACGCCCGACGGGCCGTACGCCACACTCTCCCCAGCAGCACCCGCGCTCCCAACGCACCGGCACCGACGATTCCGAACGACCGCACCCTGGAGAGCCACACGGTGACCACACGCCAACTGCTGGAGATCGCGTTCTCGTCCGGCCGGTCCGGCTCCGGACCGGCCACCTGGGGCCAACGGGCCATCTGGGACGCCGTCCGCCGACTCCCCCCGGCCGACGTGCCGCGCTACACCATCGCCACCGCCACCCCGCTGGACCCCGGCCTGCCCCTGCCGGACCTGCTCCACGCGCTGCCGCAGCTGCTGCACCTGCACGACTCGCTGCACACCCGACTGCTGCCGGATCCGGACGGACAGCTGCGCCAAGTCGTCGACCCTGAAGGCACGTTCACCGTCGAGGTGCACTATCCCACCGACGGCACCGATCCCGCCGAGGCCGGCGCCCGGCTGCACCAGGAACTGACCGAACGCCCCTTCGACACCGCCACCCAATGGCCCATCCGGGTCGGCGTGGTGGCGGCCGACGGCCTGGTCCGGCACATCAGCCTGGTGCTCTCCCACACCGCCGTGGACGGCGCCGGAATGAGCCGCCTGATCGCCGACCTGACCGCACTCAGCCTCGGCCACTCCCCCGCCGAGCTCGCCGCACTCCGCGAGATCGCCCAACAGCCCCTGGAGGAAGCCGAGTTCCAGGCCTCCGAGCGGGGTCGGCGGCGCGACGCGGCCGCCCGCAAGCAGGTCCTGCGCAAGCTCCGCCTCGGCCCGCCCCGCCTGTTCCCCCCGTCCACGGCGGCGGAGCGGCCCACCCGGTTCCCCAATGCCGTGCTGCGCTCCGCCGCCCTCCCCCGGGCGGTCGAACTGGTCGCCGCCACCCACCGGGTGAGCACCTCCTCGGTCCTGCTGGCGGCCACCGCCACGATGACCGCCCGCCTCGCCGGCACCACCGAGGCCGTGCTCGACGTGGTGGTCAACAACCGCTTCCTGTCCGGGCTGACCAACGCGGTGAGCGTGGTGGCGGGCGACGGCCTGTTCCATCTCCCCGACACCACCAGCGAGTTCGGCGAGGTCGTGCGCCGCACCCACGCCGCCGCGATCGGCACCTACCGGCACGCCTACTTCGACAAGCTCGCGCTGGCCGCCGAGATCGAGCAGCTCACCGCCGAGGGCGTGCCGCTCGCCGACCGCTCCTGCGTCTTCAACGACACCCGCGAACTGCTCCCGGCCGCACCAGGCTTGGGCGACGGGGGCACCACGCTCAGCTGGCCGGTCGAGTTCGAGCCGCGCCCCGGCCTGACCTACGCCCTCGACGCCCTGCAGTCCCCCGAGGCCCTGAGCCTCGCCATGACCGCCGACCCGACCGTCCTCCCGCGCCCGTCGATGGCGGAATTCCTCTACGGCATCGAGGAGTTGATCCTCACCGAAGCCGCGAAGGCAGCCCCCTCCGCCGAGCCCGGAGCTTGAACCTGACACCGGTGTCAAGTTCTACCGTACCGGCATGACGACCACCACCGAATCCCTGCTCAGCCCGTACCGCCTCGGCGCGCTCGACCTGCCCAACCGCGTCGTGATGGCCCCGATGACGCGCTACCGGGCCGCCGAGGACGGTACGCCGCTGCCCCTCGTCGCCGAGTACTACGCCCAGCGCGCGAGCGCCGGACTGATCGTCACCGAGGGCATCTGGCCCAGCCGGGAGGGCCAATCCGGCTGGCGCCTGCCCGGGTTGGAGACCCCCGCCCACGTGGCCGGCTGGCGCGCCGTGACCGATGCGGTGCACGCGGCGGGCGGGCGGATCGTCGCCCAGCTGATGCACGGCGGCCGCCAGGGCCACCCGCTGAACCGACTGCTCGGCGACATCCCCGCCGGCCCCTCCGCCGTCCCGGCGCCGGGGCCGGTGCACGTCCGGGACGGCGGCAAGGCCGAGGCCGTCACCCCGCGCGAGCTGACCCGGGCCGAGATCCACCGGACCGTCGCCGACCACGTCGCCGCCGCCCGCAACGCGCTCGCCGCGGGCTTCGACGCCGTCGAACTGCACGGCGCCAACTCCTACCTGATCCACCAGTTCCTCGCCGACAACACCAACCTGCGCACCGACGAGTACGGCCCCGGCACCCTCGCCGACCGGCTCCGCTTCCCGATCGAGCTGGTCACCGCGGTCGCCGCGGCGATCGGCCCGCACCGCCTCGGCCTGCGACTCTCCCCCGGCAACCCGCAGTTCGGCATGCACGAGGCCGACCCGGCCCCGGTCTACCGGGCCCTGCTGGCCGAACTCGACGGCCTCGGCCTGGCCTACCTCCACCTCACCGACAACGACGACTACCCGGCCCTGGCCGACCTGCGCCCCCGCTGGTCCGGCCCGCTGATCGCCAACGTCGGCGAGAACCGCGCCCCCACCGACCGCGAGCGCGGCGAGGCGGTGCTCGCCGCCGGCCTCGCCGACCTGGTCTCCTACGGCCGCGCCTTCATCGCCAACCCGGACCTCCCGGCCCGCTTCGCCGCCGACGCCCCGCTCGCCCCCGTCGACGAGACCCACCTCTACGGCCAGCAGGCCACCGGCTACACCGACTACCCCGCGCTCACCCCGCACCCGCACGACGCCTGATCAACAGCGCGTCCGACCAAAACGGTTTGACCACCGTCCTAGCCTGGAATCCATGCGGATCCTCCTCCTGGGCGGCACCTCCTTCGTCGGCCGCGCGATCGCCGCCGACGCCCTGAGCAGCGGCGCAGAGGTCACCCTCTTCCACCGCGGCCGGACGAACCCCGGCCTCTTCCCCGAGGCCCGTCACCTCCTCGGCGACCGCGACACCGGCGACTACACCGCCCTGCGCGAGGGCAGCTGGGACGCCGTGGTGGACGTCAGCGGCTACCGCCCGCACCAGGTCGGCCAGGCCATGACCGCCCTCGGCGACCGGGTCGGCCGCTACGTCTTCATCTCCAGCCACGCCGTCTACCGCCGGGGCGGACTCGCCCCGCACTCCGACGAGTCCGCCCCGCTCCGCGCGCCGCTGCGCGAGGCCGACGAGCTGACCGAGGAGACGTACGGCCGGCTCAAGGTCGCCTGCGAGCAGGACGTCACCGCCCGCTACGGCGACCGGGCGACGATCGTGCGCCCCGGAAAGGTCGCCGGGCCGTACGACGAGCAGCGCGGTCTGACCTACTGGGTGCGCCGGGCGGCCCGCGGCGGCCGGATCGCGCTGCCGGGGCGCCCCGATCAGCCCGTCCAGGTGGTCGACTCGCGCGACCTGGCCCGGCTGGTGCTCCGGCTGGTCCAGGACGACCGGCCGGGCGCCTTCCACGCCGTGGGCCCGGCCGAACCGACCACCCTGGGCGGGCTGATCACCACCTGTGCCGAGGTCGCGGGCACCGGGATCGAGATCGTCCCCGTCCCGCCGGAGAGCGCCCCGCCGCCGTTCTTCCCGCTGGTCCGGGCCGAACCGCTCTGGCCCGGCCAGCAGCGCGACCCGGCCCGGGCCCGCGCGGCCGGACTGCCCGCCACCCCGCTCGCGGTGACCGCCGCCGACGTGCTCGCCTGGGACCGCGAGCGCGGCGAACCCCCGCTGGGGCACGGCTTCACCCCCGAACAGGAGGCCCTGGCCCTGGCCGGGCAGGCCATCCGCTGACCACCCTCCCGGAGGACTGACGCAGGGTACCCCCCTCCTGACCGATTGTCAGTGCCACCCGCTAGGGTCAGCCCCGAACATTCACACCACACCGGTACGAATCAGCACCAGCACACCCATCAGCCCGACAACACCGCCACCACCAGGGGGGACCATGACCACACCGGGCACCAGCCCGCTCACCACCGCCGACCTCGTGGAGGGCTGGCACCGGGTCGGCGTCCGCCCGGGCATGGCGATGATCGTGCACTCCTCGCTCTCCAGCCTGGGCCCGGTCGAGGGCGGGGCGGCGGCCGTGGTGGCCAGCCTGCGCGAGGCCGTCGGGCCCGGCGGCACGGTGGCCGTGCCGGCCTTCACCGGCAGCACGGTCCGCGACCCGGCGCCGGACCACGCCGGCCTGCCCACCCCCGAGATCGCCGAACTGCGGGCCGCCGTCCCGCTGTTCCACGCCGGACTGCCGTCCCCGATGGGCGCGATCGCCGAGACGCTGCGCGCTCTGCCGGAGAGCCTCCGCAGCACCCACCCGCAGGCCTCGGTCGCCGCCGTCGGCGCCCACGCCCGCGAGGTCACCGCCCGCCGCTCGCTCGGCTGGGCCGTCGGCCGGGAGTCGCCCTTCGGCGCCCTGCACGACCTCGGCGGGTACGTCCTGCTGGTCGGCGTCGGGCACAACCGCAACACCTTCCTGCACTACGCGGAGACCTTCGCGCCGAACCGCCGGCTCAAGCTCCGCCGCTTCCCGATGGCGATCCAGGGCGAGCGGGTCTGGATCGAGACACCGGACGTGGGGAACGACAACGACACCCACTTCCCGGTCGTGGGGCGGGAGTTCGAGGAGCTGGCCGGCATCCGCGAGGTGCTGGTCGGCAACGCGCCCTGCCGGCTGGTCCCGGTCCGCGAGCTCATACCCTTCGCCGTTCGCCGCCTCACCGAACTGCTGGCGGCGGACGGCCCCGGAGCGGCGTAGCCCGGCCCTCCGGCCGGGCCACGCCCGTCACCTCACCCCACCGGGTGTCAGTGGTCGTGCACCGAATGGGCCTCCTGGATCTTCGTCCAGGACTTCGGCTCCACCAACGCCTTGGCGTCGTCCCGCGCCCCCGGCGCCAGTGCGGCGGTCGCGGCACCCGGTGCCACCGGTCCGACGGCCGGCTTGCCCGGGGTGAACAGCCAGGTCTTGAAGAGGTCCCCGAGCTTCTGCCCGGACACCTTCTCCGCGTACGCCTGGAACTCCGCGATGGTCGCGTTGCCGTACTTGCGCTCGGTGGGCCAGCCCTTGAGGATCCGGAAGAACTTCTCGTCCCCGACGGTGTTGCGCAGTGCCTGGATGGCCACCGCACCCCGGTCGTAGACCGCGTTGGAGAACTGGTTGTCCGCGCCCGGGTCGCCCGGCTTGACGCTCCAGAACGGGTCGTCGGCCGGGTGCGAGGCGTAGATGTAGTCGGCCAGCTCCTGCGCGGTGCCCTCGTTCTCGTGCTCGGACCAGAGGAACTGGGCGTAGCTCGCGAAGCCCTCGTTCAGCCAGATGTCGCTCCAGCGCGAGAGCGAGACGCTGTCGCCGTACCACTGGTGGGCCAGCTCGTGCACGACCACCGAGGTGTTGGTGCCCTTGGCGAACTGCTTGGGGCTGTAGAAGACCCGGGTCTGGGTCTCCAGGGCGTAGCCGGTCGGGACGTTGGGCACGTACCCGCCGACCGAGCTGAACGGGTAGTCGCCGAAGTAGCCGCTCAGCCAGTCCACCAGCTCGCCGGTGCGCTCCACGCTGGCCCGGGCGGCGTCCGCGTTCTCGCCGAGGTCCTTGCTGTACGCGTTGTAGACCGGCAGCCCGCTCGCGGTGGTGTCGGTGGTGATGTCGAACTTCCCGACCGCCAAGGTCGTCAGATAGGTCGCCTGGGGCTTGTTCTCGCGCCAGCTGTAGCGGGTCCAGCCGGCCTTCGAGCTGGTGCCTGTCAGCACGCCGTTGCTGATCACCTGGTTGCCGTCCGGCACCAGCACCGAGACGTCATAGGTGGCCTTGTTGCTGGGGTGGTCGTTGCTCGGGAACCACCACCACGCCGCCTCGGGCTCGTCGGCCGCCACCGCGCCGTCGGGGGTGCGGTGCCAGGCGGTGAAGCCGTACTTCTTCACGGTGGACGGCACGCCCTTGTAGCGGACCACCACGGTGGCCTGGCTGCCCTTGGCCAGCGGACGGGCCGGGGTGATCTCCAGCTCCTGCTCGCCGCTGGTGGCGAAGGCCGCCGCCCGCCCGTTGACCCGCACCTCGGAGACGTTCAGCGCGAAGTCGAGGTTGAACCGGGAGAGGTCCTGGGTGGCCGTGGCGAGGATGGTGGTGGTGCCCTCCAGCTCGTCGGTCGCGGGCTGGTACTTCAACCGGATGTCGTAGTGGGAGACGCGGTAGCCGCCGTTGCCGTAGGTCGGGTAATAGGGGTCGCCGATCCCGGCCGCGCCGGGTTGGAAGTCGGCGGCCGAGGCGGGGACGGCCAGGAACAGGCTCAGGGCACTGGCGGCGGAGACGATCAGCCTCTTGCGCAACGTGGTCCTCCAGGATCACCGGATCGATTGGGTCGGATCGATCCTTGTCCCGGCAGCCCCCGGTCCACTCCCCAACTATGAGATGTTCATGAAAAGAAACGCGCCGAAATGACACCGCCCCACCACCGCCACCCACCCCACCCGCCCCTCAGGCCCCCAGCACCACCGGCGCCCGCACCAGCGAGCCGTACTCCGTCCAGGAACCGTCGTAGTTCTTCACGTGCGGGTACCCCAGCAGCTCGGTGAGCGCGAACCAGGTGTGCGCCGAGCGCTCGCCGATCCGGCAGTAGGCGATCACCTCGCGCTCCGCCCCGACCCCTTTGCCCCCGTACAGCTCCCGCAGCTCCTCCGCCGAGCGGAACGAGCCGTCGTCGTTGGCCGCCTGCGACCAGGGCACATTGACCGCCCCGGGGATGTGCCCGGGCACCTGGGCCTGTTCCTGCGGCAGGTGCGGCGGCGCGATCAGCTCGCCCCGGAACTCCGCCGGGGAACGGACGTCCACCAGCACCGCGTCCGCACCGGGCTTGGCGAACACCTCCGCCTTGGCCAGTACCTCGTCCCGCAGCGCCCGCAGCTCGGGCCGCTCCGGCCCGGTCAGCCGGTACCCGGTGTGCTGGTAGTCCATCACCTCACGGGTGAGCTCCCGCCCCTCCAGCTCCCACTTCTTCCGCCCGCCGTCCAACAGCCGCACGGGCCCGAACCCCCGCAGCCGCAACAGCCAGAACGCGTACGCCGCGAACCAGTTGTTGTTGCCGCCGTACAGCACCACGGTGGTGTCGTCCTCCACCCCGGCCGCCCGCAACAGGTGCTGGACGCCGTCACGGTCCGCGTAGTCCCGCCCGACCTGGCTGTGCAGATCAGTGGTCCAGTTCCACCCCACCGCACCGGGGATGTGGTCCCGCTCATAGGCGCTGCTGTCCTCGTCGACCTCGACGACCCGGACCGTCCCGTCATCCAGGTGGTCGGCCAGCCACTCGGTGCGGACCAGCGCCTCAGGGTGTGCGTAGCCGGTCATCCCGGACCTCCTTCGCTCTACCCGGACCGCGGCACCCGGGCACAGCGAGGCGCCGGTGGCCGGGCCGGACAGTTCGAAGCTACGCCGACCGTCCGACCCGGGCCACCCGACTCAGGAGAAGACGACCGAGCGGAACTTCAGCCGGTCGCCGGCCTTCTTGCCCGGGTTCAGCGTGTAGAAGACGTCACCGTCACAGTTGGCCTCGAGGAACACCGTGGCCGTCGAGGTGGTGAGGTTCTCCGGCGCGTAAGCCGTCCCGTTCCCGGTTTCCGGGACGTCGATGCACACCCGGCTCTCCGGGTCGGCCAGCCCGGTCAGGACCCCGGGCAGCGGCCCGACCTTGTAGAGGAAGTCCCCGGTGGCGGCATTGGCCGACATCGGAACGGCGAGGACGAGGGCAGCGGCGCTGGCGACGGCGAGAACAGCATTGCGGAGACGCATGGGAGAGCCTTTCAGGCGGTACTCGAGGTACCCGATGAACTGGTGCGAGATCACCCTAAAGGCCAAAAATCCGCAGAAACGCTTCTTCTAATCCACCCATTCGAGTGGTTTAAACAGCAAAGCCGCCACCCACCCAAACATCGCCCGCCATCGACATTCGAAATCAATTCGGCGGCGCCGTGAAGAGGTACCCCGAATCGATCAGCACCGGCAGGTACGTCTTCAGCGCCGCCACCGTCTGCGAGCGGTCCCCGCCGCCGTCGTGGTTGAGCACGATCGACCCCGGCCGCACCTCCTTGAGGACGGTGTCGATGATCGATGACGTCCCCGGCCGGGACCAGTCCCTGGGGTCGATCGACCAGGCCATGTTCCGCAGCCCCATCTCGGCGGCCACCCGCAGCGACACCGGCGAGAAGTCCCCGCCCGGCGCCCGGAACCAGGTGGGCAGCCGCCCGGTGGTCCGGTGCAGCAGGTCGCTGGTCCGCTCCAGCTCGTCCCGGACGGCGCTCTCGGACATGTGCCGCAGGTCCGGATGGGTCCAGGTGTGGTTGGCGATGTGGTGGCCCCGGTCCGCGATCTCCTTCACCAGGGCCGGGTGCTCCACCGCGTTCTCGCCGATCAGGAAGAAGGTCGCCCGGATCCCGTGCTGCTGGAGCAGCGCCAGCACCTGGGGCGTGTACTTGGGGTCCGGCCCGTCGTCGATGGTGAGCGCCACCACCCGCTGGGCCGGGTCCAGGTCATAGACCGGCTTGCTCTCCGCATCACTGAGCACCTTGCGGACGGGCTGGACGCTCGGCGCGGAAGTAGCCGCCGCACTGGCCGTCGCAGTGGCGGACGGCGGCACCGGCGAGGGCGTCGGAGCCCCGGGCGCCCCGGGCGCCTCCGTCGCCAGCACCTCCGTCACCCCCTCCGGAGCGGCGACGCCCCCACCACCCCAAGGACTCTTGCAACCAGCGGCGCCGCCGAGCAACGACATCCCGGCCGCGACCAACAACAACCTGCGCGAGGTGATCCGAGAGGACACCGACGAAGTAATCTGACGATCAGACAGCATTCTGAATGCTTGCCCCCCTGATCACCGCCCCTCCCCCAGCGCACCCATCACCACTCCGACGGCCCACACCGCCACCACCCGCCCCACCGGACGCCCGGCCTCCCCCCACGACCGCTACGCTATGGCTCCCCCAGTGTGATGATCTGCCATCAGAGGACGTGGCCATGACGACAAGTCAGGACTTCCCCCAGCACGAGGACGCCGCCGAGCTGAGCCAGTGGGAACGTTTCGGCGTCGACACGACCACTCCGCACTCCGCGCGCGTCTACGACTACTGGCTGGGCGGCAAGACCAACTTCCCGCCGGACCGCGCCATGGGCCAGGCCATCGAGGAGGCCGTGCCCAGCGTCAAGCAGATGGCCAAGGCCAACCGCGCCTTCCAGGGCCGGGCGGTCCGGTACCTCGCCCAGGAGCACGGCATCCGCCAGTTCCTCGACCTCGGCACCGGCATCCCCACCTCGCCGAACACCCACGAGATCGCCGAGGCCGTCAGCCCCGGCACCCGCGTCGTGTACGTCGACAACGACCCCATCGTGCTCGCCCACGCGCGCGCCCTGATGGTCTCCAGCCCGGCCAGCCGCACCACCTACATCCACGCCGACCTGCGCAAGCCCGAGGAACTGTTCGCCGACCCGGCGCTCACCTCCACCCTCGACCTCACCCAGCCGGTCGGCCTGCTGATGATCGCCGTCCTGATGCTGATCGCCGACGAGGACGACCCCTGGGGCCGGGTCGCCGCCCTGCGCGACGCCCTTCCCGCCGGCAGCTGCATCGCCCTCACCACCCCCACCGCGGACTTCGCCCCGGAAGCTGTCGGCAAGGTCGCCGAAGCGGCCCGGGCCGGCGGGATGACCCTCGTCCCCCGCAGCTACGACGACGTCCTGCGCTTCTTCGACGGCTGGGACCTGGTCGAGCCGGGCCTCTCCCCGGTCCTGGCCTGGCGCCCGGACGGCGAGCCCCCGGCCGACCCGAAGGCCGCCTACTACTGGGGCGGCGTCGCCATCAAGCGCTGAAAGACAACGCGGCTGTTGAAGTGAGCCTCACTTCAACAGCCGCGACAGCCGCCGGTCCGCCAACGGCTTGCCGCCGGTCTGACAGGTCGGGCAGTACTGCAGCGACGAATCCGCGAAGGACACCTCCCGCACCGTGTCCCCGCACACCGGACACGGCAGCCCGGTCCGCCCGTGCACCCGCATCCCGAGCTTCTTCTCCGCCTTGAGCTCCCCCGCCGCGAGCCCCCGCGACCGCTCCACCGCCTCCCGCAGCGTGCCCCCGAGCGCCTCGTACAGCCGCGCCGTCTCCTCCTCCGTCAAGCTCGACGCCAACTTGTACGGCGACATCCGCGCCACGTGCAGCACCTCGTCCGAATAGGCGTTGCCCACCCCCGCCAGCACGCTCTGGTCCCGCAGCACCCCCTTGATCCGACGCCGCTCCCCCCGCAGCAGCGCGGCGAAATCCTCCACCCCGAGATCCAACGGATCCGGCCCCAACCTGGCCACCCCCGGCACCTCCACCGGGTCCCGCACCACATAAACGGCGAGGCCCTTCTTCGTCCCCGCCTCCGTCAGATCGAACCCGTCCCCACCCGCCAACCGCACCCGCAATGCCAAGGGATTCCTCGCCCCCGGCCGCACCGGCTCATCCGGCACCTGCTCCCTCCACCGCAACCACCCCGCCCGCGCCAGATGAACCACCAGGTGCAACCCACCCGCCTCGACATCCAGGAACTTCCCCCGCCGCCCCACCGCCCCCACCGTCCGCCCCTCCAAGGCAGCCACCGGCGGGTCGTACGTCTTCAACGCACTGATCGCCACCACCTGCACCCGAGCGATCTCCCGCCCGACCACCCGCGCGCCCAAAAAGGAACTCAACGCCTCAACCTCAGGCAACTCCGGCATGCGCCCAGTGTCCCCCCACCCCCAAACCCATACAAACCAGCACAAACCAACCCACCCTCACCACCTCCCCACCCCTCCCCCGCCCAAGGCGAGAGGGACGCGCTGCGGGAGGGGGCGGTGGAGGGGGTGGGTGCGGAGAGGGGCGTGACGGGTGATTTTCAGACCG
>NZ_JBHVUS010000049.1:44290-58878 GCF_042884005.1 Kitasatospora sp. NPDC058162 | reverse complement strand
GGTCGGTACCCACCGGGTACCGACCGCCGACCCCTCCTCCGTGCTGAGTGCCGCCCCTGAACAAGGCTGCTCCTTCGCATCCCCGTGTTCTACAGTTCTGTAGAACTACGAGTGAACGGGGGCACGGCATGGACAGGCCGCTTCGACTGCCGCAGCAGGACCGGGCCGACTTCGAGACCGAGTTGGGCCGGGCGTTGGCCGCGCCGCAGGTGCGGGCGGCGTTGCAGGGGGTGGGGGGTGAGGTGGACCGGTTGCGGCGGACGGCGCGGGAGAACGCGGAGTACGTGCTCGCGGCCGCCGCGCCGGAGTACGAGCGGTACGCGGCGCTGCGGTCGGACGCCGACGCGGTGGCGCGGCTGCCGGTGGACGTGCCGGCGCGGGAGCGGGCGTCGGGGTGGTGGGGCGTGTTGGCGGTGATCGTGCCGATCATCGCCGTCGCCGCCGCGGTGGTGTTCCTGCTGCTGGGGTACCTGTTGGGGTTGTCGGAGGACGGGGACGTGATGGGCCACGCGCTGGTGGGGGCCGGCTGGGTGGCTGCGGGGATCGCGGCGGTGTGCCTGCTGGTGGGCGGGCTGGGCCTGTTGGGGTCGGCGTCGCGGGTGAACGGGGAGGCCGCCCCGGAGGGGGCCGGTGGGCCGGGGGAGTTGGTGGTGGCGCGGGAGGAGTGGCGGTCGGCGTTGGCGGAGCGCGGGTTGGTGCCGTTCCTGGTGGCGCAGGCGAACGCGGGGCGGCGGGTCTGAGGAATGCCAAGGCGGGGTGTGGGTGGGTAAGGGACAGTTAAAATCCCTGCCCGCCCGTTGAGTTGGCGGGTCGGCCGGTCGGGCGTGATCCGCCCTGGTGGGATGCGGTGCGGGCCTGCTCCGGGTCGGGGTGGGGCGCCGTGGGCCGTCAGGTGTGGGCCTTGTGTGCGAGTGTCAGTGAAATATCATATGGCGCATTGCACAGTGGTCAGCTCGGGGTGAGGCCCCGTTCCCCGTCCACCCGGACCGCCTGTGCGTCCCGCCCTCCCCCCACGTCACGAGAGACGGAACCCGACCCGTGTTCAGATTCCGATCCCGCACGCCCCGAGGCGCCCGACGCGCCCCGCGGACCGCCCTGGTGGCCCTCGCCGCCGCCCTGGCCGGCGCCGCGCTCAGCAGCCCGCTGTCGGCGATGGCCGACTCCCACGCGCCGCAGGCCGCCACCGTGGTGGCCCAGCCCGGCACCCCGAAGAGCGACAAGGCCGCCGCCCCGAAGAAGACCGGCCCGCGCCGGGTCGGGGCCGCGAAGGCCGGCCCGGTGGGCACCACGACGAAGGCGCCGCAGCTGGTGGACGGCGCCGACCCGGGCACCGGCAAGGACGGCGACGGCAACGTCGCGAACCAGTACGACCTCCAGGTCACCTACAAGGGCGGCCAGGAGTCGACCGGTGTGGTGATCGGCGCGCCCAAGGTGTACCTGGTGCTGTGGGGCTCCCAGTGGGGCACCCCGTCCACCAGCGCGACCGGCGACACCGTGGCGACCGGCGACCCGGACCAGGCCGCGCCGTACCAGCAGGACTTCTTCAAGGGCCTGGGCAGTCAGGGCGACGGCTGGAGCGCCGTGCTGACCCAGTACTGCGAGGGCATCGCCGCCGGCTCCGTGAAGTGCCCGGCCGGGGCCGCCCACATCCCGTACCCGCAGGCGGGCAGCGTGCTGGCGGGCGTCTGGGTGGACAACGCCGCGCCCGCGCCGCAGGCGGCGACCGAGCCGCAGATCGGCGCGGAGGCACTGGCCGCGGCCAAGCACTTCGGCAACCTGACCGAGGCGCAGAACCGCAACGTGCAGTACATCATCGACTCGCCGCAGGGCACCGACCCGGACAAGTGGAAGGAGCTGGGCTACTGCGCCTGGCACGACTTCCAGCGCTCGCCGTACGGTCAGCTCGCCTACACCAACATGCCGTACCTGACGGACGTGGCCGGCTGCGGCACCAACTGGTTCGGCGAGAACACCCCGCGGGGGCGGCTGGACGGCTACGGGATCATCGGTGGCCACGAGTACGCGGAGACGGTCACCGACCCGAACACCCCGGGCGGCTGGACCGACGCCACCGGCCAGGAGGTCGGTGACAAGTGCGCCTGGATCCCGAAGGGCTCCAACGGCGGGCTGTTCTTCGAGGACCTGTCGACGGGCAGCTTCCCGCTGCAGACCCTGTGGTCCAACACGGACCACCTGTGCATGGCCTCGGACCCGATCGTGGCCTCCCCGCCGGTCTCGGTGAGCACCATGTGCGACCGCACCGACAAGGCCGGTCAGCCGCTGTCCATCCCGGCGGTGGGCGTCTCCGGCACCGGCTCGGCCCTCACCTACAGCGCCACCGGACTGCCGCAGGGGCTGGCCATCGACGCGCACAGCGGGGTGATCTCCGGCACCGCCGGCGCGACCAACGGCTACCAGCGGGTCAATGTGACGGCGACGGACCCGGCGGGCAAGGCGGCGTCCACCGGCTTCTGGGAGAACGTCAGCACCGGCGGCGGTCCGGGCTGCGGCTCGCTCGAGCAGCTCATCAACCCGGGCTTCGAGAACGGCTCGGCGGACGTCAACCACACCGTGATGACGGACTCCTGGAGCCCGTCGGGGTACAACATCATCACCCCGTCCAGCCTGCACGCGCCGCACTCCGGCTCCTGGTACGCCTGGCTGGGCCAGAACACCGGGACGGACGACTCCATCACCACCTACCTGAACACCTACCCGGGCTACGGGCAGGCGACCTTCTCCTTCTGGCTGGACGTGGAATCGGGCAACACCTCCGGCACCGCGCCCGACACCCTGTCGCTGGTGGCGATCAACCAGTACACCGGCCAGCCGATCGGCACGGTGAAGACCTGGAGCAGCCAGAACCCGACCAACGGCTACCAGTACCAGTCCGTGGACCTCTCCTCGGTGATCGGCCAGGTCGGCTGGGGGACCACCATCGGCCTCAAGCTGGTCTCCCACGAGACCGGGGCGAGCCCGACCACCGCGTTCCTGATCGACGACGCCTCGGGCCGCGAGAGCTGATCCCGCCCTCGAACGTCCGCCCCGGTGCCGCGCGCTGCGGTGCCGGGGCTCTCCCGTGCCCCGGCCGCCCGCCGAGCAGCGGCCTGTCACGCGGCCCGTCAGGCCTCCGGCAGCGGCCGGGGCTCGGTGTGCGTGCGGGCCGCGTCGACCAGGAGCTGGACGGCCTCGACCGGCAGGTCCAGCCGCCGGGCGATCCAGGAGGCCGTCCGACCGGTCCGGGCGAGCATCCAGGCGGAGTACAACTGCCCCAGCTGCGGGGCGTGTTCGGTGAGCAGCAGGGGGCGGACGGCCTCCATCGGGAAGCCCTCGAGCGCCCGGGCGCTGTACTCGCGCCCGTTGGGCCCGGGCGGGGGGAGCGGCAGCGGGCGGCGGGCGTCGAGCCAGCGGCTGAACAGGACCGCGCCGACGACCAGCAGGCCGGAGCAGGAGGCGCCGATCAGGATGCCGCCGATGACGGGGCGGTCCTCCTCCTCGGCGAGGCCGAGGGCGATCTCCTCCAGGACGAGCAGTCCGAGGACGGCGGCCAGGACGGCCGCCTCCCGGGGCGGCGGGAGGAGCCTGGACGTCGTCATCGGGTACCTCTTCCTCGGCAGGGGGAGCGGAGGGCGGGGGCGGGCGCGGCGGATCACCTTCCGTACAACGGCGGCGGGCGGTCCGGGGTACGCCCGGACGGCCAGTTGGTGAAGGGCCGCACGCTGAGTTGACGGTACGTCAGGAGCTCAGCGGTGGAAGGGAGTTCTGCGGGAGGCGGACTCGCCGCTGCGGGGCCGGGTGTGGTCCGTGCGTCTCGCCTCCTTCCGGTCGGGCGCGCCGGGTGGTGCGGACGTCGACGGGGGCGGGAACTTGCCTGCGGACCCGTCGCCAGCATAGCCCGGCCATGCCAAGTTCGACAGGCTTGTCGAAGTTGGCATGCGGAGCGGCCAACTCCCCTCCGGGGCCGGTCCGGACGGACCGCGCCGCCCTTGGAGGATCGACCAGCGGCGGCCGGGGGCGAATGGTGCCCGGGACCACTCGTGGTGCCCGCCCGCCGCCCGCTTCAATCGCCCTACCGAACGGACCGAACCGGCCGGGGACGGAGGGGCGACATGGATCTGAACACGGTGGCCGAACTGCGGGACGCCCGCCTCGGCGGTGCCTGGCGGCCCGGCGACGCCTGGCTCGGCGGGGGGACGTACCTGTTCTCCGAGCCGCAGCCGCACATCCGCCGGCTGATCGACCTCGGCCGGACGGGCTGGGAGCCGCTCACCCGCACCCCGGACGGCGGCCTGGAGATCGCCGCGACCTGCACCGTCGCCCAGCTCTCCCGGTACGGCCGGCAGGAGGCGGACTGGACGGCCGCGCCGCTGGTCGAGCAGTGCTGCCGGGCCTTCCTGGCCTCCTGGAAGATCTGGAACATGGCCACCGTCGGCGGCAACCTGTGCAACGGCCTGCCCGCCGGCCCGATGATCTCGCTCACCGCCGCGCTGGACGGCGTCTGCCTGCTGCGCGCCCCCTCCGGTGAGTACCGCCGGCTCCCGGTCGCGGACTTCGTCACCGGCGCCGGGCGCAAGGACCTGCGGCCCGGCGAACTGCTGCGCTCGATCACCCTGCCGGCCCGTGCCCTGGCGAGCCGCACGGCCTTCCGCCAGGCCTCGCTGTACGGGCTGGGCCGCTCCGCCGCCCTGCTGGTCGGCACCCTGGACCCGGTGGACGACTCGCTGACCCTCACCGTCACCGCCTCCACCGTCCGCCCGTTCCGGTTCTGGTTCCCGCCCGCCCCCAACGCGGCGGCCGTCGAGGAGGCGATCCGGGACGGCATCCGGCCCGAGGACTACTTCGACGACATCCACGGGCTGCCCGCCTGGCGGCGGCACCTGACCTTCCGCTTCGCCGAGCAGATCCGGCGCGAGCTCAGCTCTCCCACCCCCACCGAGGAGGCAGCGCGATGAGCTTCGCGATGCACGTCAACGGCCGCCCCACCGAGGCCGAGCCGCGCCCCGGCCAGTGCCTGCGCACCTACCTGCGCGAGCGCGGCTGGTTCGGCGTGAAGAAGGGCTGCGACGCGGGCGACTGCGGCGCCTGCACCGTGCAGGTCGACGGCAACCCCGTGCACAGCTGCCTCTACCCGGCGGCCCGGGCGGCGGGCCGGTCGGTCACCACCGTGGAGGGCCTGGCCGGCCCGGACGGCGGGCTGCACCCGATGCAGCAGCGCTTCCTGGACGCCCAGGGCTTCCAGTGCGGCTTCTGCACGGCCGGCTTCCTGATGACCACCACCGCCCTGGACGCCGACCAACTCACCGACCTGCCCCGCTCCTTGAAGGGCAACCTGTGCCGCTGCACGGGCTACCGGGCGATCGAGGACGCGATCAACGGCGTCCGCCACACCGAGGAGCCCGACCCCGGCCACGCCGTCGGCCGCAGTCTCGGCGCCCCGGCCGGCCCGCAGGTGGTCACCGGCACCGCCCGCTACACCTTCGACCTCGACGTGCCCGGCCTGCTGCACATGAAGCTGCTGCGCTCCCCGCACCCGCACGCCCGGATCCTCGCCATCGACACCGCGGCCGCCCTGCGGGTCCCCGGCGTGCACCTCGTCCTCACCCACCACGACGCGCCCGAGCGGCTCTACTCCTCGGCCCGGCACGAGCACCCCACCGAGGACCCGGACGACACCCGGGTCCTGGACGACGTGGTGCGCTTCGTCGGCCAGCGGGTCGCCGCCGTGGTCGCCGACAGCGAGGCGGCCGCCGAGGAGGGCTGCCGCCGGATCGTCGTCGAGTACGAGCGACTGCCGTACGTGCTGGACCCGGAGGAGGCGATGGCGCCCGGCGCGCCGGTGCTGCACCCCAAGGGCCCGGAGTCCCGGATCGCCCGCCCGGAGAACAACGTCTGCGGCGAGGCGCACGGCGAACTCGGCAGTGTGGAACAGGGGTTCGCCGAGGCGGACGCGGTCTACGAGGAGACCTTCCGCACCCAGCGGGTCCAGCACGCCAGCCTGGAGACCCACGGCTGCCTGGTCCACTTCGAGGAGGCCGGGGAGGCCGGCGAGCCGGGGGAGGAGCGGATCGTGGTCCGCTCCTCCACCCAGGTGCCCTTCCTCACCCGGCGTGCCCTGTGCGCCCTGTACGACCTGCCGATGGAGCGGGTCCGGGTGGTGGCCGGCCGGGTCGGCGGCGGCTTCGGCGGCAAGCAGGAGATGCTCACCGAGGACATCGCGGTGCTCGCGGCGCTGCGGCTGCACCGGCCGGTGAAGCTGGAGTTCACCCGGGCCGAGCAGTTCCACGGCGCCACCACCCGGCACCCGTTCCTGGTCACCGTCAAGCTCGGCGCCAAGCGGGACGGCACCCTGACGGCGATCCGGTTCCGGGTGGTGTCCAACACCGGCGCGTACGGGAACCACGGGCCGGCGGTGATGTTCCACAGCGTCGGGGAGTCGATGGGCGTCTACCGGGCGCCGCACAAGAAGGTGGAGGCGTACTCGGTCTACACCAACGGCGTGCCGGCCGGGGCCTTCCGCGGCTACGGCCTCGGCCAGGTCACCTTCGCCGTGGAGTCCGCGATGGACGAGCTGGCCCGGCGCCTCGGCCTCGACCCGCTCGTCCTGCGCGAGAAGAACATCATCGGACCGGGCGAGCACATGGAGGGCCCGCTCGGCGAGGAGGAGGACCTCCACATCGCCAGCTACGGCCTCGACCAGTGCCTCGGCGTCGTCCGGGAGGCCCTCGCGAACGACACCAGCGCCGAACTCGCCCCCGAGGGCTGGCTGGTGGGCCAGGGCTTCGCGATGGCGGCGATCGCCTGCGGCCCGCCCGGCGGGCACTTCGCCGACGCCACGGTGAAGCTGCTGGAGGACGGCGGGTACGACATCGCCGTGGGCACCGCCGAGTTCGGCAACGGCACCACCACCGTCCACCGGCAGATCGCCGCCGGGGCGCTGGGCACCACCGTGGACCGGATCGCCGTCCGGCAGTCCGACACCGACGTCGTCCGGCACGACACCGGCGCCTTCGGCTCGGCCGGCACGGTCGTCGCGGGCAAGGCGGTGCTGCAGGCGGCCAACGCGCTCGCCGAGCGGATCATCGGCTTCACGGCCGAGTACACCCGCACCCCGCGCAGCCTGCTGCGGCTCACCGCCGACGCGGTCGAGTGCGAGGGGCGGACGGTCGCGCTCAAGGAGGTCTTCGAGGCCGCCCGCGGCAAGGGCGTCGAACTCGCCGCCGACGGCCACTTCGGCGGCTCGCCGCGCTCCATCGCCTTCAACTCCCAGTGGTTCCGGATCGCGGTCGACCCGGACACCGGGGAGATCCGGATCCTGCGCAGCGTCCACGGCGCGGACGCCGGGCGGGTGATGAACCCGATGCAGTGCCGCGGCCAGGTCGAGGGCGGGGTCGCCCAGGCGCTCGGCGCGACCCTGTTCGAACGGGTGCTGCTGGACGAGCACGGCGAGGTCACCACCGCGGCCTTCCGCCGCTACCGGCTCCCGGCGTACGCCGACGTGCCGCGCACCGAGGTGCACTTCAGCACCACCTCGGACGCGATCGGCCCGCTCGGCGCCAAGTCGATGAGCGAGAGCCCGTTCAACCCGGTCGCCCCGGCCTTCGCCAACGCGCTGCGCGACGCCACCGGCATCCGCTTCACCGACCCGCCGTTCCTGCGCGACCAGGTCTGGCAGGCGCTGGCCGAGCGCCGGGGGAGTCACTACTCCGAGTGACCGGGCCGGATGACGGGGGCGCGTTCCCCGTCCGGTGGTCCACAGTGGTAGGGGAGGCCGGGACCGATGGGACTGACCAGTCACAAACTGCTGGCGCTGGCGGCGCTGCTCGCCGTGGCCACGGTGCTCGGCACGCTCTGGGTCTGGCCCAAGCTCGCCGTCCGCAGCTGGCCCGCGATGTTCCTGCGGCTCGGCACCATCCTGGTCACCCAGGTGGCGCTGCTCGCCACGCTCGGGCTCGCCGTCAACGACTACTTCGTCTTCTACAGCAGCTGGTCCGACCTGCTCGGGCACGAGCACGGCACCGCCGTCATCCAGGGCGCCTCCCCGGGCAGCCCGGCCGCCCCCGGCGGCACCGCGACCCCGGGAACCCCGGGAACCCCGGCCGGCGGACCGGCCGGGGTGCAGGTGCTCGGCACCGCCGAGATCACCGGCGCGAGCCCGGGCAGCCGCGACCCGGCCCGGATCGGCCGGCTCGACAAGGTCCGGCTGCCCGGCGGCACCACCGGGCTGAGCACCGACGGGTACGTCTACCTGCCGCCCCAGTACTTCCAGCCCGGCAACGAGGGCAAGCACTTCCCGGCGGTGCTGGTGTGGACCGGCTTCCCCGGCGACGCCACCAACCTGGTCACCAAGCTCCGCTACCCGGCCACCGAACTCGAGCTGCTCGGCAAGGGCACCATGAAGCCGACCGTCCTGGTGCTGATGCGCCCCTCGCCCAGCATGCCCCGGGACAGCGAGTGCGAGGACATCCCGAACGGCCCGCAGGCGCAGAGCTACTTCACCACCGACGTCCCCGCCGACCTGCGGGCGGGCTACCGGGTGCTCGGGAGCACGGGCGGCCTTGGCGTGATGGGCGACTCCACCGGCGGCTACTGCGCCGTCAAGCTCGGCATGGTGCACCCGGGCACCTTCCCGGCGGCGGTCTCGCTCTCCGGCTACTTCAAGGCGGCCGAGGACGTGACCACCGGCGACCTCTTCGGCGGCAGCCAGCAGCGCCGGAACGAGGCCGACCTGAACTGGCGCCTCGCCCACCTGCCGGTGCCCGCGCTGTCGGTGCTGCTCGCCGACAGCAAGGAGGACGGCAGCACCTACGCCGACTCCAGCGCCTTCGCGGCGGCGGCCCGTCCGCCGCTGGTGGTGGCCCAGGCCACGGTCGACACCGGCGGGCACAACTTCACCACCTGGGACCGGCTGATCCCGGCCGCGCTCGGCTGGCTGAGCGCGCACCTGCCGGACGCCTCGTGACGCATGGCACCCGCCGCCCCGGCGGGGTGCGCCGGGGCGGCGGGGCGTTCTGAAGGCCCCTTCCGGGGCCGGCTACCGCGCCAGCAGCGGCAGCGGCGCCCCGGTGCGGGCGGTCAGCTCCAGCCGGGTCAGCAGCGCCGACGGCGACACCTCGACCACCCGGCGGCCCGCCCGGTGCCGGCAGTGCCGGGCGACGGAGGTGCCGCGCAGCCGGTCGAAGCCGCGGCGGCGGGTGGCGGCGCCGAGGACGAGCAGGTCGTCCGGCCCGGTGACGGCGGCGACCAGGGCGGGCCCGGGCTCGGCGTTCACCACCATCGGGTGGATCACCAGGCCGGACGGGTAGCCCCCGTACGCCTGCTCGAAGGCGACGTCCAGGCGCCGCCGGGCGGCGTGCTCCAGCTCCGACAGCGGGCGCAGCCCGTCCTTGTCGCCCACCGTCCAGGCGGCGACGGGCACCAGCACGGCCTCGTGCCGGGCCGCCTCGCCGACGGCGTGGTAGAGGGCGGCCAGACTGCTCAGCGACCCGCTCAGGCCGACGATCACTCGGGTGGTGCCGGTCGTGGGGTCGGTGGTGGTCCCGGTCATGGCCGTTCGCCTCCGTCTCTCCGGTAGCTCGCTCGTCTCTCCGGTAGCTGGCTGTGCCTCCGGTAGCTCACGCCGGTCGAGTCCTGCCGGTCGGGTACTCCTTGCTTCGGATGCCTCCAGTGAACCCCGGAACCGGCCGGTCCGTACCGGCGCTGACACCGTCATGACGCCGGTCGCACACTTCTTGACGGCCTCCTGACAGCCGCGTCACCCAGTCGGCGTCAGCCCAGTCCGGGGACGAACTCGATCAGCAGGTCGATCGCCTTGATGCCGAGGAAGGGCAGCACCAGCCCGCCCAGGCCGTACACCCGCAGGTTGCGTCGGAGCAGGTCGGTCGCGGAGGCGGGCTGGTAGCGCACGCCGCGCAGCGCGAGCGGGATCAGGGCGACGATGATCAGCGCGTTGAAGATGATCGCGGAGGCGATCGCGGACTGCGGGCTGTGCAGGCCCATGATGTTGAGGTCGTGCAGCCCGGGGTAGGCGTGGGCGAACATCGCGGGGATGATCGCGAAGAACTTGGCCACGTCGTTGGTGATCGAGAAGGTGGTCAACGCACCCCGGGTGATGAGCAGTTGCTTGCCGACCCGGACGATGTCGATCAGCTTCGCCGGGTTGGAGTCGAGGTCGACCATGTTGCCGGCCTCCTTGGCGGCCGGGGTGCCGGAGTTCATCGCGACGCCGACGTCGGCCTGGGCGAGGGCGGGGGCGTCGTTGGTGCCGTCGCCGGTCATCGCGACCATGTTCCCGGCGGCCTGTTCGCGCTTGAGGTGGGCGAGCTTGTCCTCGGGGGTGGCCTCGGCGAGGAAGTCGTCCACTCCGGCCTCCTCGGCGATCGCCTTGGCGGTCAGCGGGTTGTCGCCGGTGACCATGACGGTGCGGATGCCCATCCGGCGCAGCTCGGCGAAGCGCTCGGCGATGCCCTCCTTGATCACGTCCTTGAGCTCGACCACGCCGAGCGCCCGGGCGCCGTGCCGGTCGTGCACGGCGACCAGCAGCGGGGTGCCGCCGGCCGCGGCGATCCGGTCGACCAGCGGCTTGGCCTCCATCGGCATCCGTCCGCCGGAGTCCACCACCCAGCGGGCGACGGCCGCGGCCGCGCCCTTGCGGATCAGGCAGCCGGTGCCGTCCGGCCAGGTGAGGTCGACGCCGCTCATCCGGCTGTGCGCGGTGAACGGGACGGGCGTCTGCTCGCCGAGTTCGCCCGGTCCGCGCGGCGGCACCCAGTACTGACGGTTCGTCAGTTCCACTAGCGAGCGCCCCTCCGGGGTCTCGTCCGCGACGGAGGCCAACTGGGCGGCCTCGGCGAGCTGTTCGACGGTGGCGCCGGCCAGCGGGTGCAGCGCGACGGCCCGGCGGTTGCCGTGGGTGATGGTGCCGGTCTTGTCGAGCAGCAGCACGTCCACGTCGCCCGCGGCCTCGACGGCCCGGCCGGACAGCGCGATCACGTTGCGCTGGACGAGCCGGTCCATCCCGGCGATGCCGATCGCGGACAGCAGCGCGCCGATGGTGGTCGGGATCAGCGCGACCATCAGCGCCACCAGCACGATGGTGGTCTGGGGGGCGTGGGCGTAGATCGCCATCGGCTGGAGCGAGACCACGGACAGCAGGAAGACGATGGTGAGCGAGGCCAGCAGGATGTTGAGGGCGATCTCGTTCGGCGTCTTCTGCCGGTTCGCGCCCTCGACCAGGGCGATCATCCGGTCCACGAAGCTCTGCCCGGGGCGCGAGGTGATCCGGACGACCAGGTGGTCGGAGAGCACCTTCGTCCCGCCGGTGACGGCCGTGCGGTCGCCGCCGGACTCCCGGATCACGGGGGCGGACTCGCCGGTGATCGCGGACTCGTCCACCGTGGCGACGCCCTCGACCACCTCGCCGTCCCGCGGGATGCTCTCCCCGGCCGGCACCAGCACGATGTCGTGCAGCATCAACTCCTCGGCGGGGAGCACCTCGTGGCGGTGGTCGCGGGTGCCGACCCGCCAGTGCAGCAACCGCCGGGCGGTGATCGCGGCCTGGGCGTTGCGCAGATAGGCGGCCTGCGCCTTGCCCCGGCTCTCGGCCACGGCCTCGGCGAGGTTGGCGAACAGCACGGTCAGCCAGAGCCAGAAGGAGATCACCCAGGCGAAGACGCTCGGGTGGAGGACGGCGCTGATGGTGGTGAGGGCCGAGCCGGTCTCCACCACGAGCATCACCGGGTTGCGCATCATGGTGCGCGGGTGCAGCTTGCGGACGGCGGCGGGCAGCGCCTCGGCCAGCTGGCGCCGGGTGATCAGCTGCCGTCGGCCCCTGGGCGTGGACGGGCGGTGGCTCGGGTGCGGCGGCTCCGGTGCGGCGGGCTCCGGGCGGCGGAACCAGTTCTGCTGGTCGGGGGTGGTGTGCGGGGTGGTGGCCGGTGTGGTGTCCGGTGGGGTGAGGGCCGAACGGCGCATCGTCTCGGGGGACCTTCCGGGCCGCCCCCAAGCGGCGGGGCGGCGCACTCGGTGGCGGCGGGGACGGGCCACAGCCCACCATCGGAGTCCGCTGCGCCATGCGGGTCTTGACGCAGGCTTGGCGGCGGAGCGGCCGTCCTTGACGCTTCCCTGACATCCATGGCACCTGGCCTCTGACCTGCGCGAACAGCCGTTCGTATGGCTGGAATCCCGGGGATGTCAGGAAGTCGTCAAGGTACGCCCCCGGTGCGTAGGCCGTGCGTCAAGGGCGGGTGCGAACGGTGTCCGGAGGGTCTCCACTGGTACCGGGCCGCCGGACGACGGCCCGCCGCAGACCCGAGGAGCCCGCCGTGACCACCGCCACCGCCGTCATCGACGTCGACCAGCCGCTGGGGCGGACGATCCGCCTGGTGCCCGCCACCGCCCGCCAGGACCAGCCCGAGCCGCCCTCACCCGCGCCGAGCGACGCCGACCGGGCGCGGACCCGCCCCGCGCACTGCCGCTTCGCCATGCACTACGAGGACTGAGCCCTACGAGGGCTTGACCCGAGCCGCCGTTCCCCACCATTCGTAGGAGTAGCCGCCATGACCCAGCTGATCGCCCCGCCGGTACCGACCCCCGCCCCCGCCGATGCGCTCGGCGGCCCCTGGCCCGCCTCGGCGCGGCCCGGTCCGGGCGGCGAGGTGCTGGTCGGCGGCGTCGGGCTGGCGGAGGCGGCCGAGCGGTTCGGCACCCCGCTGTACGTGCTGGACGAGGGCGAGGTGCGCAGCCGCGCCCGGGCGTACCGGCGGGCCCTGCCGCACGCCGAGGTGCTGTACGCGGCCAAGGCCTTCCTGTGCAGCGCGATGGCCGACTGGGTCGCCGAGGAGGGCCTCGGCCTGGACGTCTGCTCCTCGGGCGAACTGTGGCTGGCCGTCTCGGCCGGCTTCCCCGCGCAGCGGATCCTGCTGCACGGCAACGCCAAGTCCCCGGAGGAGCTGCGGTTGGCACGGCGGCTGCGGGTCGGGCGGATCGTGATCGACGGCCCGGCGGAGATCGCCCGGCTGGCCGCCCTGGTGGCGGCGGACGCCCCGCAGAAGGTCCTGGTCCGGGTGGTCCCCGGGATCGCGGCCGGCCACCACGCGGCGGTGCGGACCGGCGTCGGCGGCCAGAAGTTCGGCTTCCCGATCGAGGGCGGCGACGCGGCCGACGCCATCGCCCGGGTGCTCGACCAGCCCGGGCTCGAACTGGCCGGTCTGCACTGCCACTTGGGCTCGCAGATCACCGAGCTCGAACCGTTCCTCCAGGCGGTCGACGCGCTGGTGCGCCTGCTCGCCCAGGTGCGGGACCGGCACGGGATCGAACTCCCCGAGCTGGACCTCGGCGGCGGCCACGGCATCAAGTACCTGCCCGGGGACGCCGAGTTCGACCTCCCCGAGTTCGCCGTCCGGGTCACCGACCGGCTCGCGGTGCGCTGCGCCGAGGCCGGCCTGGAGGTGCCCCGCCTGATCGTCGAGCCGGGCCGCGCCATCGCCGGACCGGCGGCGGTGGCCGTCTACCGAGTCCTGTCCGTCAAGCACTCGGCGGACGGCCAGACCTTCGTCGCCGTCGACGGCGGCATGAGCGACAACCCGCGCCCGGCCCTGTACGGATCCCCGTACAGCGTCCGCCTGGTGGGCCGCCGCTCCGACGCGGGCGCCGCCAGGGTCGACGTCGTCGGCCGCCACTGCGAGGCGGGCGACGTCCTGGTGCGCGACGCGGTGCTCCCCGCCGACCTGCGCCCCGGCGACCTGCTGGCCGTCCCGGCGGCCGGCGCCTACCAGCTGTCGATGGCCTCCGGCTACAACCTGGTCGGCCGCCCGGCCGTCGCCGCCGTGAAGGACGGCCGGGCCCGGCTGCTGATCCGCCGCGAGACGGTCGAGGACTTCCGCCTGCGCGAAGTCGGCCGCTGAGACGTTTGATTCATTCGTTCGAGTGGATTGACGCGTCTGCGCCCGGGACAACTGCCGTCCACCGTCAAGACTGTCGCGGTGCGCCGCCCCGGTGCACCGCGACAGAGGGAGTTGCCATGGCCAGTTGGGGTTACCAGGACCAAGGTCAACCGACGGATGCACTCCAGATCAAGTCCGTCTCCGTCACCCCGGATCCACCGAAGCCGGGAAGCACCGTCACACTCCGGATCAACGCGGTTGCGACCGGGGAGATCGCGGACGGCGCCTACTTCGACCTCACGGTCAAGCTCGGCCTGATCAAGCTGCTCCAGCGCAGGTACGACCTCTTCGAGGAGCTCCGCGGGGGCGGCGCAGAGGGCCTGAAGCTGAGTTGCGACACCAGCGACGGGAAGAAGCCCATCCCGACGGGGGACACCGTCCTGACCGCCGCCATCGACCTCCCGAGGGAAGTCCCACGGGCGAAGTTCAGGCTCCAGGTCCGCGCCTACACCACGGACGAGGACGACCTGGCGGCCCTGGACTTCGACGTGGACTTCCTGTCGAGCCCCCCGGCCTAGCCGTCGATCCGGCGCGAGAAGTCGGCCCGGCCGACTTCTCGCGCCACCGCGGTCAGACGTCGGGAGTCCCGGCGGCGCGCCCCTGGTCGAACACGACCCCCACGGAGCCCCCGCGGCGCCTACCGGAGCC
>NZ_JBHVUS010000049.1:0-44280 GCF_042884005.1 Kitasatospora sp. NPDC058162 | reverse complement strand
GCCGTGTTATCTCCGTGTACTAACTCTCGCCCCCCCCCGCCCATGCCTTCCCCGGGGGCATATTCGCGGCCCGGCCCTATTCCCCCCCCAACGGCGGTCAGACGTCGGGAGTCCCGTCGTCGCGCACCTGCTCGAACTCGACCACCAGGGAGCCCCGGCGGCGCATCCGGGAGCCGGGGGCGGGATGCTGGGCGGTGACGACCCAGACTCCCGGCCAGGTCAGGGCCCGGAGCGGTGGGCCGTCCGGATCGGCGGCGGCGATGACCAGGCCCGCCTGCCAGGCGACTTTCCGCGCGTGGGTCACGGTCAGTCCGACGATGTCGGGAACTGTCACCTCGTCAGCGGTGCTCGGGCCCGTCCAGCTCACGTCGGCTCCCCCTCCGTGCCGTGTTTCGCCGAGGCCCACTGCCACGGCGGTCCGGTGATGCCTACCCGTGCGAGGACTCGGCCACGGCGACGACTTGGGAGCCTTCGCGGCGTACCCGCTCAGCGCCCCAGGCGCCGAGCGGTCTGAGGGCCTGGTCGAGGGTGCGGCCGTGCTCGGTCAGGGAGTACTCGACCCGCGGCGGCACCTCCGCGTAGACCTCCCGGTGGACGAGGCCGTCCTCCTCCATCTCGCGCAGGTGCTGGGTCAGCATCTTCTCGCTCACGCCCGGCAGGGCGCGCCGGAGTTCGGCGAAGCGGCGCACACCGTGGGTGGCGAGTTCCCAGAGGATCAGCCCCTTCCACTTGCCGCTCACCACGTCGAGCGCGGCGTCGATGCCGCAGATGTAGGGCCCGTTCCTCGGTGCCTTGGCCATCACCGATCCCCCTTACGAAAAGGTAAGTACCACAGAAAATAGTGGGTACTTCCGAGGATAGTGACCCTCTCCGAGCATGGAGGGGTGAACGAACGACAGAACCGAACCCCCCGTCAGAACAGCCCCGTCACCGTGATCGGGCTCGGCCCGATGGGCCGGGCGATGACCCGGACCCTCCTCGACGCCGGCCACCCGGTGACCGTCTGGAACCGCACCGCCGCCCGGGCCGACGGCCTCGTCGCCGCCGGCGCGAGGCTCGCGGCGACACCCGGCGAGGCGGTCGCGGCGAGCGACCTGGTGATCCTCAGCCTCACCGACTACCGGGCGATGTACGACATCCTCGACGGCGCCACCGCGGCGCTCGCCGGCCGGACCCTGGTCAACCTGAGCTCCGACACCCCCGACCGCTCGCGCGAGGCGGCCGGCTGGGCGGCGGGCCACGGCGCTGCCTTCCTCACCGGGGGCGTCATGGTCCCCGCGCCGATGGTCGGCACGCCGGCGGCCCACGTCTACTACAGCGGCCCCGAGCAGCTGATGGAGCGCCACCTGCCAGCGCTGGCCCGGCTCGGAACGCCGAAGTACCTGGGCGAGGACCAGGGCCTCGCCCAGATGATGTACCAGGCCCAACTCGCCGTCTTCCTCACCACCCTGTCCGCGCTGATGCAGGCCACCGCGATGCTGGGCACCGCGGGGATGAAGGCCGGGGAGGCGCTGCCGGAACTGCTCGCCGCCGCCGACTCGATCGGCGCCATCCTGCGGGCCGGCGAGGCGAACCCCGGCACCGCGCTCGACGCGGGGGAGCACCCCGGCGACCTCAGCACCGTCACCATGATGGGCGCGACCTCCGACCACATCGTCGAGACCGGTGCCTCACTCGGCCTCGACCTCGCGCTCCCGCTGGCCGTGCAGGCCCACTACCGGCGCGCGATCGAGGACGGGCACGGCGCCGACAACTGGACCCGCATCATCGACGGCATCCGGGCACCGCGCTGACCGGATGCAGATGCAGCGCTGCGCGAGAAGTCGGCCGGGCCGACTTCTCGCGCACACCCGGGTTCACGCCGGGCAGCCCGAGTCGGCGAGCACGTAGTAGCCGGGGGAGGTCTCGGCCAGGGTGTGGGTGGTGAAGAGGTTCCACAGGCCCATGTTCTGCTCGGAGCCGTCGGCGTAGGTGTAGCCGCCGCTCTGGTGGGCGCGGCCGGCCGTGGTCTGGTGGTAGTTGTCGGTGGTGTAGCAGGTCACCGGACTCCCGCCGGTGGTGGTCGCGTCGACGGTGGCGGACCGGGGGCCGACGGTGCCGGAGGAGTCGACGGCGGCGACGCTGTAGCCGTACGGGGTGCCGGCCGCCAGCCCGGTGTCGGTGAAGGAAGTGCCGCTGACCGCACCGGTGTTGACCTGCACCCCGCCGCGGTAGACGTCGTACGAGGTGGCGCCGGCCACGGCGTTCCAGGACAGGGCGACCGAGGAGGCCGTGGTGCCGGTGACGGCGAGGCCGGTCGGGGCCGGGAGCCCGCCGGTGGCGGGGCCGGTGAGGCCCCAGAACCGGGCGGTGTAGTAGCTGGAGCAGATGCCGGCGAGGAAGTACGGGCCGGTCGTGCCGCACTGCTCGGGGCCGGAGCCCGGGTCGACGGCGAGGCCGTGGCCCATGCCGGAGACGGAGTACAGCTGCACGGCGGGGTGGCCGGCGCCGTCGGCGTAGCTGGTCAGGGTGGTGCCGCCGGGCAGGCTCTGGGTGGTGGACGGCGTCTGGCCGATGCCCCAGACGTCGGTCCACTGGTCGCGCAGTTCGGTGCCGTTGACCGGCCGGACGGTGTAGTCGGCAGTGCCCTGCCAGATCGCCACCCGCGGCCACGGGCCGGTGTAGCCCGGGTACGAGCCGCGGACCTTGTCGCCCCACTGGGCCGGGGTGAGGTTCTGGCTGCCGTTCTGGCAGCCGGACGCGGCGCTCTGGGTGGTGGCGCACTGGGCGGGCAGGCCCGAGTCGACGGCGCCGCCCGCGAACACGTCGGGGTAGTCGGCCAGCAGGTCGGCGGTCAGGCCGCCGCCCGCGGACAGACCGGTGACGAACACCCGGTGGGGGTCGGAGCCGTAGCGCGACTCCGCCTCGGTCACCATCTGCACGACGGACGCGGCCTCGCCGTTGCCCCGGGTGTCCTTGCCCGCGTCGAACCAACTGAAGCAGGACAGCGGGTTGTTGCCCGAGTCGGTCTGCGGGAACACCACGGCGAAGCGGTACGCGTCCGCGTACTTGGGCCAGCCGGAGTCGCTGTCGTAGTCGTTCGCGCTCTGGCCGCAGCCGTGCAGGGCGACCACCAGCGGTGCTCCGGCGGGCAGGCCGGCCGGGACGTAGGTGTACATCGCGAGCCCGCCGGGGTTCGAGCCGAAGCCGCTGACCTGCTGGAAGGTCCCGCTGTCGGCGGAGGCGTCCGGTGCGGCGGTGACGGCGAGGCCGGCCGCGAGGGCGAGGGCGAGTGCGGCGCGGGTCAGGGCGCGGGCGAGTACGGGTCGGTGCATGGCGGGGCTCCAAGACGGGTGGGGGCGAACCCGTGGGTGGGGGACGGGATCGTGACGTGAAGCATGGGGGCCCCGGACGGCCGGGGACATGGACCGGGTGCCCATCCTTCGGCGCCGGGCCATGTGCCGGACCGCCATCCCGGTGGGTGCCGCGCCGGACTGGGACGGAGTCGTCGCAAACTCGCTGATGTTCTGTCACACAGAAGCTCTACGTTGTGCCCATGATGCGAATGACTCGTGTGGTACCCGCCGTACTCCTCGGCACCTCCGTCCTGCTGCTCTCGGCCTGCGGCCCCTCCGACTCGTCCGGCTCGTCCCCCTCCACGAAGGCCGCCGCGCCGGACAGTTCGGCGCCGGGCGCCGCCATATCGAGCACCACCGGCTCGGCGCCGGCCGACGCGCCGACGCCGACCGCCCCCGCGACGGCGGCCGCCCCTTCGAAGCCGGCCGGTGGATCGGGCGGCGCGGCGGCCCCCGGCGGTGCGAACACCCTCACCATCACCGGGAGCAAGGGCGGTACGTTCCAGTTCGACCCGGCCGGCTGCCTCGGCAAGAAGTCCCCGTCCGGTGGTCTGACCCTGACCGCGGCGGGCGGGCCCGACAAGAAGGTCGCCCTGGTCGTCACCTTCGACGGCCAGGGGCAGGTGGCCCTGGTGCTGACCGTCGGCGGCGATGCCGGAGACGACAAGGCGGCCGTGTGGGGCGGAAAGGCCGCGGTCGGCGCGACGGTCAGTCGCACCGAGGACGCCGTCAAGATCGTCGGCCTGCCGGTGTCCCAGCTGCCGGACGCCGTCGACGCCACGGTCAGTGGCTCCCTGAAGTGCGAGTCGGCCGACGCCCTGTTCTGACGGCGGCCGGACGGCTCCGCCCCGTCGAGCCGCACGCTCGACGGGGCGGAGTGGTGCGGGCCGGGCTCAGCCGGCCCGGACGGCGCTGACCAGGTCCGGCAGCAGGTTCGCCGCGTTGGGCGTGCCCAGGCCGGTGACCGGGTCCCAGCCGGTGCCGGCCGGGTAGCCCGGGACGGTCGGGTCGGTGGTGTTGTTGCCGAGCGTCACGTCGTTGAAGTCGGCCGCGTACTTCGCCGGGTCGGTGCCGAGCTTGTACAGGGCCGGGTTGATCTGGCCCAGGCCGCCGCCGTTGAGCTGGTCGGCGATCGACACCAGGCCGGCCCACTGCGGGCAGGACAGCGAGGTGCCGCCGATGTCGTACCAGCCGGTGCTGCACGGCGTGGCACCGCACTTGAGGCCCGAGGAGCCGTCCGGCGGCAGCGACAGGTACACCAGCGCGCCGGTGCTGGAAGCGGCTTGCAGGGACACGTCCGGCACGCCGCGCTTGGCGCCGATCGCGGTGGAGCCGGCCGGCAGCGCCGCCTGGTAGGCGGGCTTGTCGAAGACCTGGCTGAAGCCGCCACCCGAGTTGGTCCACCCCACCTCGGCGGAGCCCGAGTCGGCCTGGCAGACGGCCGGGTTGTCGGTGCTGTCCACGGTCCGGGCGCCGCTCGCGCCGGGGTCGGTGCACAGGTAGCTGCCGCCCACGCCGGTCACCAGCGGGTCCGAGGCCGGCCACTCGACCGACGGGTACGGGAGGGTGGAGCCGCCGGACTTCACCGGGGTCTTCTCCGAGCCGGCCGTGCCGTTGTCGCCGGAGGAGCCGAGCACCGTGACGCCGTTCTGCGCCGCCGACTTGAAGGCGTGCCGCAGCGGCTCGATCGACTGGGGGCTGGCGAAGGCGCCCTCGGCGGAGGCGAAGGACTGCGAGATGACGTTCGCCAGGTGGTGGTCGACCACGTACTGCTCGGCGTTCATCAGCGTCGGCAGGCCCTGGACGCCGAGCGTCTCCGCGGTCGGCGTGCTCACCAGCAGGATGTTCGCACCCGGCGCCATCGCGTGCGCGGTCTCCACGTCGAGCGCGACCTCCAGCGCCCACCCGGCCTTGCTCTCCTGGCCGGTGCCGTGGCTGGTGGGCGGCGGCGCGGTGGTGCCCGGGTCGCCCTGGACGTGCAGTTCGCTGAAGGTCGGCATGCCGGGCTGGCAGGTCACCGCCTCCTCGCCGCACATCGCGGTGACGCCGAACGCCTGGTCGAAGACGTGCAGGTCGTGCGCCATGGTGTCGCTGCCGTACGAGTCGAAGACGGCGATCGTCTGGCCGCGGCCGTCGAACCCGCCCGCGTACAACGGCCCGAGGTTGTAGGCGGCCCTGATCGCCTGGGGGGAGAAGCAGCGGCGACCCGCGCTCGCGCACTGGGCCTGGGTGGGGGGCGTGGTGCTCGCCGACACCTGGGTGTAGTCGGCCACGGCGGGGTGCGCGGTCGGGTAGTCGGCGGCCGCGGCGGTGCCGACCACCGGGGCGGCGAGCGCGCCGGAGGCCGCCAGGGCCAGGCTGCTCGCCCCTGCCAGGAGCATGCGGCGTATCGTTCGAGCCTTCAAGTAGTCCTCCACGAGGGATGGTTGGGGGACATCGGCCGGTGACCGGGGCCGGATCGGACGGCCCGGGTGGATGGGGGCTCCGGGACACCCGGTCACGGACGGCCGCGAGTGTAGGCACGGGGGCTGGTGGGCCTCAAGGGGCTCGCACGCCGGATCGACGCCCGTTCGCGGCATCGAAGGGGCGCGTCCGGGCGGTGGCGGCCGGGGGCGGCCGCCCACAAGTCCGTTCGGGTGAACTGTCGCCCGGTCGCTTCGTCCACGGCCGGTCGACCCGCCAAGCTGGGCCGCGAATCCGTAAGAACCTGGTGAGGAAAGGCCGTTCGATGACGCGCGCGCTGATCGTGGTGGATGTGCAGAAGGACTTCTGCGAGGGCGGAAGTGTCCCGGTCGGCGGCGGTGCCGACCGGGCCCGGGCGATCGCCGCACTGCTCCAGGGGCCGGAGCGGGAGGGCTGGTCCCGGGTGGTCGCCACCCGCGACCATCACGTCGATCCGGGCGGCCACTTCTCCGAGCATCCCGACTACCGCGACTCCTTCCCGGTGCACTGCGTGGTCGGCACCGAGGGCGGCGAGTTCCACCCCGACTTCCTGCCGGCCGTCGAGGGCGGCGCGGTCGACGAGGTCTTCTACAAGGGCGCCCGCTCCGCCTCCAAGAGCGGTTTCGAGGGTTTCACCGCCGACGGCACTCCGCTCGCCGACTGGCTGCACGACCGGGGCGTGGACGCCGTCGACGTCGTCGGCATCGCCACCGACCACTGCGTCAAGGCCACCGCCCTGGACGCCCGCCGGGCCGGCTTCGACGCCCGCGTCCTGCTCGATTACACGGCCGGCGTCGCCGCGGACACCACCGACGCCGCCCTCACCGAACTGCGCAGCGCCGGCGTGCACCTCACCGGCGCCCCGGTGGTCCAGGGCTGAACGCCCCACCCGCGCGAACGACGGGGCCGGAGCGCCGGGAGTGCCCGTCGCTCCGGCCCTTGGGGCGTGGGGCGGGTCAGGAGGTGACGGTCCAGGACTGGCCCGCCGCCGAGGAGTTGGCCGGGTCGGTGAGGACCGTCGCGCCGGGCGTGCCGCTGGGCGCGTCCAGGGTCAGGCCGTTGCCGACGTTGGTGATGGTGAGGGCCCCGGCGCCGTTCTGGGTGACCTTCCACTCCTGCCAGGGGTTGTTCGCGGTGGGGTTGAGCAGGTAGGCGCTGCCGGTTCCGCCGCCGGCGGCGAGCACGGTGTGCGACTGGGTGCCGGTGCCGCAGGCGTCGCTGATCCGGACGGTGCCGTCGGGGTTCGCGGTGAACAGCCACTGCTCGGAGGTGTGGGTCGGGTCGTAGGCGTTGACGTCGGCGTTGGCGCCCGGGTTGGCGCTGCAGGTGCCCTGCACCTCCAGTGCCAGGCCGCCGGTGCCGCCGGCCGTGAGGCTGTGGTACTTGCCGTCGCCGACGATGCCCGCCTGGGTGCCGCCGTTACCGCCGTTGCCACCGGTCGAGGTGCCCCCGCCGACGCTGATCCGGTAGAGCGCGGTGCCGTGCGCCGGGATCCAGCTGCCGCCGAGGGTGCCCGTGGTGGTGCCGGTGGCGCCGCTCCAGATCTCCTTGTACGCGTAGCTCGAGCCGGTCAGGCCGAGTTGGCCGAGCGTGACGCTCGGCATGGCCCAGTTGCCCGGGTCCTGGTTGACCAGGGCGACGGCGAGGTCGCCGTTGGCCAGGGTGCGCTTGAGGACGACCGGGGCGGTGGAGGTGGCGGGCGGGTTGCCGACCAGGGTGGCGGGCTTGGCGAGGGCGTCCTGGTCGATGGCGATCATGTCGGGGTTCTTCAGGACCGCCAGCGCCGAGGAGTTGATGCCGGTGGACCAGGTGTACCCGTTGGCGCTGTGCTGGGCGTCGGCCGCGTTGCGCAGGTCGGCGCCGGAGATCAGCGGGGCGGCCATCATGGTGAGGACGGACATCTCGGTGCGGGACTCGTCGTCGGTGAACGGCTTGTTGCCGGGGGAGTTGTCGGTGGTGCCCCAGAGCCCGTTGACGTCCTGCCAGCCGGTGAACAGCATGTCCATGTCGTGCCAGCCGCCGGGCTGGACGGTGCTCGCGTACTTGAGCGCAGTGCCGAGCTGCTGGTCGTAGAGCACGCCGTTCAGCTCGCTGTCGCGGTCGCCGCCGATCCGGCACATGTTGGCGACCTGGCCGCACCAGACGCCGGTGGGGGCGTAGCCGGGGGCCTGGTGCGCGGGGGTGCCGGCCGCCTGGATCAGCGGGTCGGTGCGGGCCGGGTCGTCGGCGCTCAACAGGTAGGGGATGCCGGTGTGGGCGGGCTGGGCGGACAGGCTCAGGATGACCTTGGGCTTGCCCGTGGCGGCGGTGGCCGCGTCGAGGGCGCGCTGGAAGGTCTGGGTGCGGGCGTAGACGGACCGGGTGAGCTCCTTGCCCTCGCCCTGCGGGTAGTAGGCGTAGCCGTCGGGGCCGTAGATGGTGGGGCCGTAGGGGCAGTCGTCGTACTTGACGAAGTCGACGCCCCAGGCGACGAAGTCGGCGGCGTCGGTGCTCTCGTGGCCCAGGCTGCCGGGGTGGCCCTGGCAGGTGGTGTAGGTGTCGGTGGCGTACAGGCCGAACTTGATGCCCTTGCTGTGGGCGTACTGGGCCAGGTACTGGATGCCGTTCAGGGTCCGGCCGTTGACGGTCTGCGGGGGGAACTGGTTGGGGTCGGGCGCCAGGTGGCCGCTGGTGGGGTCGTTGCCGCCGCCGTCGCTGCCGGCGACCGGGTTGCCGTTGGCGTCGTAGAGCTGCATCCCCCAGGTGGAGTTCTTCACGAAGTCCGTGCTCTGGCCGTCGCGGTGGCGCAGCGACCAGCCGTCGTCGATGGTGACGGTGTTGTAGCCGGCCTGCACCAGGCCGTTGGCCGCCATGAAGTCGATGGTCTGCTTGACCTGTTGCTCGTCGACCTGGGGGCCGAGCGAGTTCCAGGAGTTCCAGCCCATGGGCGGGGTGAGGGCGTTGCCGTTGTTCAGGGCGGCGGCCGGGGTGGCGGCGCCGAGGGTCAGGGCGCCGAGGCCGGAGGCGGCCAGGGCCATCGTGACCAGGGCGCCGGCCAGGCGTCGGCGGGCGGGAGCGGGCATGGGGGGACTCCAAGAGGGTGGGGGTGGCGTGCGAGCGGCGGGCGGTGGCTGGGGGAGGGGCGCCGGTCGCAGCGAGAGTGCCACATGATATTGCACTGAACCGAACAGAAGTCAACGCACCTGACAGGATTCGGTTTCCCCTTGTGCTGCCTGCTCCGGGGGTCTTGACGGCACGGGGAGCGCGGGCGTTTGCTGTGTCCCGCTCGTTCGAACCTGTTGGGTTGTGGTCTGTTCTGCGCTTTTGAACGTTCAAATCGCCAGGCCGGTCGAGCGGCCGCCCCACCCCCTCCTTCCCTGCCCCCGCCGCCCATCGAGAGGGATGCAATGTCACACCTTTCCCGTCGCGACCTGCTCCGCTCCTCCGGAGCCGGCCTGCTGGCCCTCGCCGCCGGCGGCGCCTTTACGGCCTGCGGCGGCTCCGGCTCGGGCGGCGGCTCGGGCGGGGACGCCGAGACCGGCACCGTCACCGTCTGGTCCTGGGCCACGGCCGCCGCCGCCCTGCGCGGGGTCGTGCCGGCCTTCGAGAAGGACAATCCGGGGATCAAGGTCGACGTCCAGGACATCGGCAACCCGGCCATCTGGGACAAGATCACCGTCGGTCTCGCGGCCGGCGGCCAGGGCCTCGGCGACGTCCTCCACATCGGCTGCGACTACCTGCCCGGCTACCGGGAGAAGTTCCCCGGCGGCCTCGCCGACCTCTCCGCGTACGGCGCCGACGCCCACAAGGACAAGTTCGCCAAGGGCCTGTGGCCCGTCGTCACCGGCCAGGACGGCCACGCCTACGCGCTGCCCTGGGAGGTCAACCCGCTCGGCTTCTTCTACCGCAAGGACTGCTTCGACAAGGCCGGCCTCGACCCCACCGCCTTCGCCACCTGGGACGACCTGATCGCCGTCGCCGACCGGTTCAAGGCCGCCAACCCCGGGATGTCCCTGATCGGCATCAACAAGGCCGCCAACCCCGACCCCGACCTCGACTTCGTGCAGTCCCTGATGCAACTCCAGGGCGCCTTCTACTTCGACCTCCAGGGCCGGATCACCCTCGGCACCGAGCCCGGCGTCCGCGCCCTGACCACCCTGCAGCGGCTGGACCGGGCCGGACTGGTCGCCGACGCCCCCGGCGACCACGGCTGGGCGAACCTGATGAAGGCCGGCAAGCTCGCCATCGCCCCGATGCCCGCCTGGGCCGCGCACTACCTGGAAGCCAAGTTCGGCGACCAGAGCGGCAGTTGGCGCCTCGCCAAGCCCCCGGCCGTCACCGCCGGAGGCAACCGCACCGCCCTGGTCAACTCCACCCACCTGGCCGTCGCCGCCTCCAGCCCGCGCCGCCGGGCCGCCTGGAAGTTCGTCGAGTACGCGCTCACCCGGCCGGCCTCCGTCAACGCCATGTTCGCCGCCGGCGGCGTCTTCCCCGCCCTCGTCCCGGCCTACGCCGACCCGCTGTACTCCGCGCCCAGCGCCTACTACGGCGGGCAGCCCGTCCTGCGGACCTTCGCCGACCTCGCCACCACCGGCGGTGACCCCACCAACTACTCCGGCGACTACGCCCGCGCCCTCAAGCTCGCCGGCGACGCCCAGACCAAGGTCTTCCTCAAGGACGGCGACCCGGCCGCCGTCCTCCAGGACGCCGCCAAGCAACTCGCCCAGCAGACCGGACGCACCATCGCATGACCGCCGCCACCCCCTCGTCCACCGCCGCCGGCCCGTCCCGCGCCGCCTTGGAACAGCCCGCGCGGCAGTCGGCGAAACGCCCCGCCGCACCGAGCCGCCGCAGCGCGCGCCTGCGCCGCACCGCCCTGCCGTACCTGCTGCTCGCCCCCGCCCTGATCACCTTCGGCGTGTTCAAGGCCTACCCCGTCGTCGACTCCCTGCTGCTCTCCTTCACCACCGGCGCCGGCGCCGCCCGCCACAACGCGGGGCTCGCCAACTACCGCCGCCTGCTGGACGATCCACTGTTCTGGACGGCGCTGCGCAACACCGCCGAGATCCTCGTCGTGCAGGTCCCGCTGATGCTCGGGCTGGCCCTGCTGATGGCCGTCGGCATCAACTCCACCCTGGTGCGCTGGCGGGCGGTGTGGCGGCTCGGCGTCTTCATGCCCGCCGTCACCGGCCTGGTCGCCACCGGGGTGATCTTCTCCTTCCTGCTCGACGCCGGCAACGGCGCCGTCAACCGGCTGCTGGAGACGGTCGGCCTGCCCGCCGTCGACTGGCTCGGGCAGCCGTTCTGGGCCCGGATGGCCGTCGTCCTGGTGCTCACCTGGCACTACACCGGCTACAACGCGGTCATCTACCTGGCCGGACTCCAGGGCATCCCCCGGGAGCTGTACGAGGCCGCGATGGTCGACGGCGCCGGGCCGGTCCGCCGCTTCACCGCGATCACGGTGCCCGCGCTGCGCCCGGTGCTGCTGTTCACGGTCGTGCTGTCCACCATCGGCACGCTCCAACTCTTCGACGAGCCCTACGTGTTGACCGGCGGTGGGCCGGACAACGCCACCCTGACCGTCTCGATGTACCTCTACCAGAACGGCTTCCGGTACTTCGACTTCGGCTACGCCTCCGCCATCGCCTACGCGCTCACCCTGCTGGTGTCGGTGCTCGGCGCGGTCCAGATGCGCCTGATGGGAGAGCGCGACCGATGAGGATCCCCCGACTGCGCGGCTGGCCGCTGACCTTCGCGCTCGCCGCCGTCACCGGCCTGTCCGTCGGACCGTTCTACTGGCTGCTGACGGCCACCACCCGCAAGGACGACGAGATCTTCGACTGGCCGCCGAGCCTGCTGCCGGGCGGCAGCCTCGGCGACAACCTCGACCGGCTGGACCGCAGGATCGGCCTGCTCCGGGTGCTCGGCAACTCCCTGCTGGTGGCCGGGGTCCAGACGGCCGGCGCGCTGGTCGTCGCCCTGCTCGCCGGCTACGCCTTCGCCAAGTTCCGCTTCCGCGGCCGCACCCTGCTGTTCGGGCTGCTGCTCTCCACCCTCGTCGTCCCCGAACAGGTCATGCTGGTACCGCTGTTCACCATGATGACCGACCTCGGGCTGCTCGACTCCTACCAGGCGCTCATCCTCCCCGGCCTGTGCGTCCCCTTCGCGATCTTCCTGATGCGCCAGTCGCTCGCCGCCCTGCCCGACGAACTCCTGGACGCCGCGAGGGTCGACGGCGCCGGTGAGCTCAGGGTGCTGTGGAGCGTCGTGGTGCCGGTCATGCGACCGGTGCTCGCCGCCCTCGCGATCTTCCTCTTCCTGGGCTCCTGGAACCAGTTCGTCTGGCCGCTGATCGCCCTGCGCAGCCCCGAGATGCACACCCTGCCAGTCGCGCTGGCGACCCTGCACGGCAACCAGAACAGCTCCGACTACGGCGCGATCCTCTCCGGCACCGCGCTGTCCACCCTGCCGATGATGGTCCTCTTCCTGATCCTCCAGCGGCAGTTCATCTCCGGCCTGCTGGCCGGCGCCACGAAAGGCTGAGCATGTCCGAGACCGTGGACGACATCTGGGAACCGCACGCCCCCGCCGGCGCCGGCGGCCTGCGCCCGCTCGGGGCCGAGGGCCCGGCCCTGCGGGCGAACGGCACGGCGAGCGTCCGGACGCTCGCCGACGGTGTGGTCGAGGTCAGCACCGAGGGCCCCGGGGAGGTGCGGATCGAGTGGCGGGTCCCCTGCGTGGACGCCACCGCCCTGTGGACCCCCGAACCGCGCGGCACCGGCTGGCTGCCCGCCGCCTGGAGCGCCCCGCGCCGCACCCGCCTCGCCGCCGGAGCGCCGATCGCCGCGCTGGTCGGCACCGGGGACGTCGCGCTCTGCGCCTTCGCCGCCGAACGCCCCGACGTGCTGGCCGGCGCCGGAGTGGTCGAGGAGACCGGCGAGTTCCGCTTCTGGGCCCAGGCCGAGGGCCGGCTCACCGTACGGATCGACACCTCCGGCCGGCACTTCGCCCGCTGCCTGGCCGACCTGACCGCCTGGTGGGGGAGCGGCTACACCGTCGACATCCCCGAGGCCGCCCGGCTGCCCGCCTACTCCACCTGGTACGCGATGCACCAGGACGTCACGCCCGAGCGCATCGAGACCCAGGCCGCGCTCGGCAAGGAACTCGGCCTGGACGTGATCATCGTCGACGACGGCTGGATGACCGCCGACCGCACCCGCGGCTACGCCCACTGCGGCGACTGGGAGCCCGTCTCGCTGCCCGACACCGCCGAGCACGTCCGCCGGGTGCACGACCTGGGCGTGCGCTACCTGCTCTGGTACGCGCTGCCGTTCATCGGCAAGGACAGCGCCGCCCACCGCAAGCTCGGCCGCCACGCCCTCGCCGACGAGCCGAAGCTCGGCGCGATCGTGGCCGACCCGCGCTACCCCGAGGTCCGCGACTTCCTCACCGACCGGCTCGCCCGCGCCGTCGAGGAGTGGGGCATGGACGGCCTCAAGGTCGACTTCGTCGACCGCTTCGCCCACGCCGACCCCCCGGCGGCCGGCCCGGAGGCGGACTGCGCGGACCTGGACGAGGGCGTGGAACGCCTGCTCGCCGCCATCCGCCGGCGGGTCACCGCCGCCCAGCCCGAGGCGATGGTCGAGTACCGCCAGCCGTACGTCAGCCCCGGCCTGTGGCCGTACGTCACCATGATCCGCGCCACCGACTGCCCGCTCGGCGGGCAGGAGAACCGGCAGCGGACCGTCGACCTGCGGCTCGCCGCCGGCCCCGTCCCGGTCCACTCCGACATGCTGATGTGGCACCCGGCCGAGCCGCCCGAGCAGATCGCCTGCCACCTGATCGACGTGCTGTTCGCCGTCCCGCAGATCTCCGTCGACCTCGCCGCGTTGAGCACCGGGCAGCGGGAGGCGTTGGCCTTCTGGCTCGGCGTCTTCCGCACGCACCTCGACACCCTGCAACGCGGCGAACTGCGCCCGGCCCGCCCGGACCTCGGGTACCCCGTGGTCACGGCGCTGGGCGCGGAGACGGTCGCGGTGGCCCGCTACGCCGCGCTGCCGGTGGACGCCTCGGGGGCGGGGTGGCGGACCCTGCTGGTGGCCAACGCCGACGCCGACCCGGACGTCCGGCTGGTCGGCGGCAGCGGGACGGCCGTCGCCACCGTGCAGGACGCCCGGGGGCGTACCGTACGGCGCGGCGAGGTCGAGCTGGAGCGAGCCGAGCCGATCCCGGTGCCGCGCGGCGGACTGCTGACCCTGCGCCGCGCCTGACCCGCGCCCGATCACCGCTGGAGGACCGCATGCCCGAGGGAGCACACCGGCCGCGTGGTGGCGCCACCACCATCGAGGAGGTGGCCCGCGCGGCCGGGGTGTCCCGGCAGACCGTCTCCAACGCGCTCAACGCCCCGCAACTGCTCCGCCGGGAGACGCTGGAGCGGGTGACTGCGGCGATCCGCGAACTCGGCTACCAGCCCGACCAGTCGGCCCGCTCGCTGCGCAGCGGCGCCCGCCGCACCCTCGGCTACCTCGCCCCGGCCGACGACCCCTACGACCCCAACCCGCTGATGGCCGGTTTCCTGGAGGCGCTGGTCGACGCGGCCGGGGCCGAGGGGCAGCGGGTGCTGCTGTTCCGGCCCGTCCCGCCCGCGGCCGATCCGGTGGCCGCCATCGACGAAATGGTGGCGGCCCGGCAGGTCGACGGGCTGGTCCTGGCGGACGTCCTGCCCGAGGACGCCCGGATCGGCCACGTCGCCCGGCTCGGCATCCCGTTCGCCGCCTTCGGCCGGACCGGGCCCGGGCAGCCGCAGCACTGGGTGGACGTCGCCAACGACGCGGCGACGGCCGCGGCCGTGCGCCACCTCGCGACCCTCGGCCACCGCCGGATCGGCTACCTCGGGGCCGCCGAGGACCTGCCCTGGATGGCGGCGCGCCGGGCGGGCTTCCTCGCCGAGACCCGCCGCCTGGGGCTGTCCGCCGTCACCGCGGACGGCTTGGACCGCTTGGACGGCCCGGACCCGGCGGCCGTACGGACCCTGCTGCGCGGGCCCGACCGCCCGACCGCCGTCGTGGCCGGCAGCGACCTGCTCGCCCTGGACGTGTACCAGGCGGTGCGGGCGGAAGGGCTCACCGTCGGCCCGGGCGGCGTGTCGGTCACCGGCTTCCACGACACCCCGCTCGGCCGGCAGCTCCGCCCCGCGCTCACCTCGATCCGGCTGCCGCTGCGGGCGATCGCCACCGCGCTGGTCGGGCGGCTGCTCGACCAGGTGCGCGGGGCGGCGGTGCCCGCCGCGGGGCTGGAACTGGCCGCGCAGCTGGTGGTGCGGGGCAGCTCGGGCCGACCGGAGTGAGGTTGCGTTACGCCCGGTGCGCCTCCGGTCGCTCGGGGGACGCCTCGGCGAGCGCCCGGGTGACCGCCTCGACCCCGGCCCGCAGCCCGTACACCGGCGTGGCCGGCTGCTGCCGCCAGGAGTCGTCGATGCCGCCCGCGTCCACGGTGTCGAAGCCCAACTCGTCGACCAGCGCCCGCACGACCGCCTTCGCCGCCGCGTCGTCCGACGCGATCGGCACGGCCAGCCGCTCCGGGTCGCCCGCCGGGAGCGGCCGCTCCAACAGGTCCTGCGCGTAGGTGCCGTTGAAGACCTTCACCACCGGGTGGCCCAGGTGCTGCTCCGTCCAGCGGCTCTCCGTCAGCCCGCCGTCCTCGATCGCGTCGATCCGGCCGTCGCGCTCCTTGGGGTAGTAGTTGCCGGTGTCGATCACCGCGAGCCCCTCGGCGGCGCCGTCGAACAGCCCCGCGGGCAGGTCCGGCACGTTCTTCAGCGGCACCGTCACCACCACGACCTGCGCGCCCTTCGCCGCCTCGGTGGCCGGCACCGCCTGCGCGCCCGTCTCCTCGACCAGGGCCTTCAAGGACTCCGGCCCGCGCGAGTTCGCCACCGAGACCTCGTGCCCCAGCGCCCTCAGGCGCCGTGTCAGGTTGCCGCCGATGTTGCCCGCGCCGATGATGCCGATCTTCATGGGAACGCCCCTTCACGAGTGCCGTACCGGCCCGTCACTGGCCCGTCGCCCTGCCCCAACCACGCCGTCAGCGCATCTGTTCCCCTCCGTCCGCCACGATCGGGTGGTCCTGCGGAACCCACGGTTGACGCGGGTCTGGTTCCGCCCGGCCGCCCGCCATGAGGATGGAGCCCATGAACAACCCCTCCACCGTCCCCGACCTGCGGGCCCTCCTCGACGGCCTCCCCGCCGCCTTCTCAACCGCCGCCCGTCCCACCGGCATCGACGCCTGCCCGTGCTGCACGTCCCCGGCTGAGCTGGACGCCCTCCTGCGCACGCCCCGCGAGCAGCTCGGCCCCGACGAGCTGGGGCACTACGCCGCCTCCGCGCTGAACACCGTCGGCTCGCCCGCCGACCTGCGCTACTTCACGCCGCGGATCCTCCAGCTCGTCCTGACGAGCGAACTCACCTGGCCCGACCTGGAGCTGGTCGGCATCAAGCTCGCCCAAGCCAGCTGGCAGGACTGGCCGGAGGCCCCGTACCTCCGCCGACTCCTCGACGCCCTCTGGTCGGACGTCCTGCACAACGCCGAGGAGTGGTGGGACGCCGAAGCCGTCCTCTGCGCCCTGGCGGCCGCGGACCCGGACGGCACCGGCGACCGGCTAGCAGAATGGGCCCGGTTCGCGACCCCGGTAGCCGTCGAGCGCCTGTACGAGTTCGCCCTCGGCGGCCGCCTCGAACCGCGGGACCCCTTTTGGGACGAGCAGGGAGCCCCGTGCCGGGCCTTCGCGCAGTGGCTGCGCGGCGCCGACCTCCAACTCGCCGTCGAGGCGGCCGTCTTGCGGATCGATGACCCCACCCAACTCGATCAACTCTTCACCGTCCATGGCATCCTGGCGACATGACCCACGACATGGTGCCGCCCCTGCTCGCAGTCGCACCACTCCTGCTCGTCATCAACCTGGCGCGACGGCGCCGAAACGGCAAGCCCCTGAACCTACTTCCGCGATCACGGCCGGCCCGCGGGACGGCGATGGCCGTCATCGCCCTGGTGGTGGCCTCGGGGGTGGCGGCCGGTCAGCCCTGGGACACGGCGGTCATCGGCGCCGTGGCGCTCGGCGGCCTCCTGGGCTCATTGGTGGACCTCCGCCACCGCTGAGCCCGGGGCCGCCGACCGCTCAACTCGAATCACTCGAAGCGCGCGGGGTCGCCGGCCCCCCGGCGGACGATCTCCGCCTCGCCGTCGGAGAAGTCGATGACGGTGGTCGGTTCGGTGCCGCAGTCGCCGGAGTCCACCACGGCGTCCAGCACGTGGTCGAGGCGTTCCTTGATCTCCCAGCCCTGGGTCATCGGTTCGTCCTCGCCGGGGAGGATCAGGGTGCTGGAGAGGAGGGGCTCGCCGAGCTCGGCGAGCAGCGCCCGGGTGACGGCGTGGTCGGGGATCCGGACCCCCACGGTCTTCTTCTTGGGGTGCATCAGCCGGCGCGGGACCTCCTTGGTGGCGGGGAGGATGAAGGTGTAACTGCCCGGCGTCGCGGCCTTGACGGCCCGGAAGACGTTGTTGTCGAGCTGGACGAACTGCCCCAGCTGCGCGAAGTCCTCGCACATCAGGGTGAAGTGGTGGCGGTCGTCGAGGCGTCGGATCGACCGGATCCGCTCGAGGCCGTCGCGGTTGTCCAGGCGGCAGCCGAGGGCGAAACAGGAGTCGGTGGGGTACGCGATGAGGGCTCCGGAGCGGAGGCTGTCGGCCACGGTGCTGATGGTGCGGGGCTGGGGGGACTCGGGGTGCACGTCGAAGTACTTCGCCATTGGCCGACCTTAAGGGATCCGGGCCGGTGATCGCCGCAACCGCGACGTTCCGGACTTCCGCGAACCACCGGAGATCCGCCACCGAACCACCAACGAACCACCGATGAACCGCCGCCGGACTTCTGGCGGTTCACCGGGGCCCGGCGTACGGTCGGTCACCATGGCACTGGACCAGGCACGGGTGAACCGGATCTTCCTGCCCGGGACGTACGCGGACGGTGTGCCGTACGGGCTGTTCCGCGAGCTGCGGGCCGAGGCACCGGTCTGCTGGGTGGAGGAGCCGGCCGTGGGGGACTGGCCGGCCGGGTCCGGCTACTGGGCGGTACTGCGGCACGCGGACGTGAAGCACGTGCTGCGCAGCCCGGAGCTGTTCTCCTCGCACCTCGGGGCGACCCAGATCCGGGATCCGGACACCCCGGCCGACCTGGCCTTCGTCCGCACGATGATGCTCAACCAGGACCCGCCGGACCACGCCCGGCTGCGCCGGATCGTCGCCGCGGCGTTCTCCCCGCGCGCCCTGGCCGAGTTGGCGGCGGCGGTGGACGAGCGGGCGCGGGAGCTGGTGGAGGCCGTACGGCCCGCCGGGGCCGCCGACTTCACGACGGTGGCGGCGGACCTGCCGGTGTGGACGCTGGCCCGGGTGATGGGCGTGCCGGAGCGGGACCGGGGGCTGCTGCTCGACTGGGCGAACCGGGTGATCGGCTACCAGGACGCCGACTACGCCGATGCGCGCACGGTCGACCCGGCCGCGCTGACCGACCTCGGCCGCGCCGCCCTCGCCCACCGTCCGACGGCCCGGACCACCCCGGACGGCCGTCCGGTGAACCCGCGTTCCCGGGCCGCGCTGGCCGACATGTTCGCCTATGCCCACGCCCTGGCCCGCCGGCCCGCCCCCGACGGCCTGCTGGCCCGCACGCTCCGGGCGGGCCTGACGGCCGAGGAGTTCGAGACGATGTTCTTCCTCTTCGCCGTCGCCGGGAACGAGACCGTGCGCAACGGCTTGCCGGGCGGCCTGCTGACCCTGCTCGGCCATCCGGACCAGTACCGACTCCTGTGCGAGCGGCCGGAGTTGACCTCCTCGGCGGTGGAGGAGATGCTCCGCTGCTGGCCGCCGGTGGTGCACTTCCGCCGCACCGCGACCCGCGACACCCGGATCGCCGGGCAGCCGGTCCGCCGGGGCGACAAGGTGGTGGTGTACCACGCCTCGGCGAACCGCGACGGGGCCGTGTTCCCGGAGCCGGAGCGCTTCGACGTCTCCCGCACCCCGAACGACCACGTCAGCTTCGGCTACGGTCCGCACTTCTGCGTCGGCGCCCAGCTCGCCCGGCTGCAGCTGCGCTCCGCGCTGCGCCACCTGCTGGACCGCCTCCCGGGCCTGGAACTCGACCCGGACCGGCCGCCGCAGCGCCTGGAGTCCAACTTCCAGAACGGCCTGAAGAGCCTGCCGGTCCGCTGGGGGGCGTAGGGGGGCAGGGAGGTGATCAGCCCGCGCAGGCCGGGCAGAGCCCCCGGTAGGTGACCTCGGCGCCCGAGACGGCGAAGCCGAACCGCTGGTCGGCCGGAAGGTCGGCGAGCGGGTTGCCGAGGGGGTGGACGTCGCGGATGGCGCCGCAGCCGGTGCAGACCAGGTGCTGGTGCGGGTGGTGGGCGTTGGGGTCGTAGCGCTTGGCGCGCCCGTCCGTGGACACCTCGATGACCTCACCGAGGGTGACCAGTTCGCCGAGGGTGTTGTAGACCGTCGCGCGGGAGATCTCCGGGAGGCGCTCGGCCGCGCGGGCGTGCACCTCGTCGGCGGTCAGGTGCACGTGCTCGCCGTCCAGGACCTCGGCCACGACACGCCGCTGGGAGGTGAGGCGCCAGCCGCGCTCGCGCAGGCGCTCCAGCAGGTCACTCATAACGGTTCACCTATTCAGGTCATGGGGGAAGACCGGAGTTTACCAATGCGGATCCGTGGGGCTCCGGATCCCGATCCGGTTCGGGCTTGGTGTCTTTCTTGACTTGGATTCCGTCCATCGTAGGATCGGCTCCGGCGCTAGCCTGGGTAGCAGCAGTAGTGCACTCCCTGCACACGCGACCAGCGCTGATGCAGGAGGAGCAGGCAGTAGCAGTAGGTGCCGCAGGTAGCAGATAGACACCGTGATCCGCCTTGTACGGAAGGATTCCCATGTCTGAGAACCACGATGCAACCGGTGTAGAGGCGAGTGCGGGCGGCTGCCCGGTCAACCACGGGCGCGCGCTCCACCCCACCCAGGGCGGCGGCAACCGCCAGTGGTGGCCGGAGCGGCTGAACCTGAAGATCCTCGCCAAGAACCCCGCCGTCGCCAACCCGCTCGGCGCGGACTTCGACTACGCCGCGGCGTTCAGCGCCCTGGACCTCGCCGCCGTGAAGCGGGACATCCAGGAGGTGCTCACCACCTCGCAGGACTGGTGGCCGGCCGACTTCGGCTACTACGGCCCCTTCATGATCCGGATGGCCTGGCACAGCGCCGGCACCTACCGGATCAGCGACGGCCGCGGCGGCGCGGGCGGCGGCCAGCAGCGGTTCGCCCCGCTGAACAGCTGGCCGGACAACGCGAGCCTGGACAAGGCCCGCCGCCTGCTCTGGCCGGTGAAGAAGAAGTACGGGCGCAGCCTGTCCTGGGCCGACCTGATCGTCCTGACCGGCAACGTCGCCCTGGAGGGCATGGGCTTCGAGACCTTCGGCTTCGGCGGCGGCCGGGTCGACGAGTGGGAGCCGGACGAGGACGTCTACTGGGGCCCGGAGACCACCTGGCTCGGCGACGAGCGCTACACCGGCGACCGCGAGCTGGAGAGCCCGCTGGCCGCCGTCCAGATGGGCCTGATCTACGTCAACCCCGAGGGCCCCAACGGCAACCCGGACCCGATCGCCGCCGCCCGCGACATCCGCGAGACCTTCTATCGGATGGCGATGAACGACGAGGAGACCGTCGCGCTGATCGCCGGCGGCCACACCTTCGGCAAGACCCACGGCGCCGGCCCGGCGGACCACGTCGGCCCGGACCCGGAGGACGCGCCGATGGAGCAGCAGGGCCTCGGCTGGAAGAGCGGCTACGGCACCGGCGTCGGCGGCGACGCCATCACCAGCGGCCTCGAGGGCATCTGGACGGCCACCCCGATCACCTGGGACAACAGCTTCTTCGAGACGCTGTTCGGCTACGAGTGGGAGCTCACCGAGAGCCCGGCCGGCGCCAACCAGTGGAAGCCGAAGGACGGCGCCGGCGAGGGCACCGTGCCGGACGCCCACGACCCGGCCAAGCGGCACACCCCGATCATGCTCACCACCGACCTGTCGCTGCGCTTCGACCCGGTGTACGAGCCGATCTCCCGCCGCTTCCTGGAGAACCCGGCGGAGTTCGCCGACGTCTTCGCCCGCGCCTGGTACAAGCTCACCCACCGTGACATGGGTCCGGTCGTGCGCTACCTCGGCCCGGAGGTCCCGAGCGAGCACCTGCTCTGGCAGGACCCGCTGCCGGCCGCCTCGTACCAGCAGATCGGCGCGGCGGACGTCGCCGACCTCAAGCGGCGGATCGCCGGGACCGGGCTGTCGGTCTCCGAGCTGGTCTCCACCGCCTGGGCGGCGGCCTCCTCGTTCCGCGGCAGCGACAAGCGCGGCGGCGCCAACGGCGGCCGGATCCGGCTGCAGCCGCAGGCCGGCTGGGAGGTCAACGAGCCGGACCGGCTGGCCGCGGTGCTGCGGGCGCTGGAGGGCGTGCAGCGGGACTTCAACGCCCAGGCCGGCGACAAGCAGGTCTCGCTGGCCGACCTGGTGGTGCTGGCCGGCGGCGTCGGCGTCGAGCAGGCGGCCAAGGCGGCCGGGCTGGCCGTCGAGGTGCCGTTCGCGGCCGGCCGGGTGGACGCCCCGCAGGAGCTGACCGACACCGAGTCCTTCGCCGCGCTGGAGCCCAAGGCGGACGGCTTCCGCAACTGGGTCGGCAAGGGCAACCGGCTGCCGGCCGAGTTCCTGCTGCTCGACAAGGCCAACCTGCTGGGCCTGAGCGCGCCTGAACTCACCGTGCTGGTGGGCGGCCTGCGCGTGCTGGGCGCCAACCACCAGCAGTCCGCGCACGGTGTGCTGACCGAGACCCCGGGCGTGCTGACGAACGACTTCTTCGTCAACCTGCTGGACCTGGGCACGAGTTGGTCCTCCACCTCGGAGGACGCCCACGCCTTCGAGGCCCGGGACGCCTCCGGGGCGGTCAAGTGGACCGGCACCCGCGCCGACCTGGTCTTCGGCTCGAACTCCGAACTGCGCGCCGTCGCCGAGGTGTACGCGGCCGACGACGCCAAGGAGAAGTTCGTGGAGGACTTCGTCGCGGCCTGGGTCAAGGTCATGAACGCGGACCGCTTCGACCTGGTGTGACGCGGTAGCGAGTGACAGAACGGGAGCCCGGGGATGCACCCCCGGGCTCCCGTGCGTGGTCAGGGCGCTCCTGCCGCCCCCACGCTGACCAGCCCGGTCTCGTACGCCGCGACCACCACCTGGGCCCGGTCCCGCAGCCCCAACTTGCCCAGGATCCGGGCCACATGGGTCTTCACCGTGGCCTCGGAGAGCTGCAGCCGGACGGCCAGCTCGGCGTTGCTGAGGCCCCGGGCGAGCAGCCCCATCACCTCCAGCTCGCGCGGGGTGAGGGTGGCCAGTTCGCGGTGCGGGGCGGCCGCCTCCGGGGCGGCGGGGCGGGCGAAGCGCTCGACCAGGCGGCGGGTGATCGCGGGGGCGAGCAGCGCGTCCCCGGTGCGGACCAGTCGGACGGCGGCGGCCAGGTGCTCCGGGGTGACGTCCTTGAGCAGGAAGCCGCTGGCCCCGGCGGCCATCGCGGCGTAGACGTAGTGGTCCAGGTCGAAGGTGGTCAGCATGATGATCCGGGGCGCGTCGGCGGCGCGGTCGGCGAGGATCCGCCGGGTGGCCTCCAGGCCGTCCAGGCCGGGCATCCGGATGTCCATCAGCACCACGTCCGGTCTGTTCCGGCGCACGGCGGCGACGGCCTGCTCGCCGTCCTCGGCCTCGGCGACCACCTCGATCCCCTCGGACTCCAGGATCAACCGGAAGCCGATCCGGACCAGGGCCTGGTCGTCGGCGACCACCACGCGGATCGCTTGCTCGTTCATCGACTCTCCAGGGGTATCGAGGCCGTGACGCGGTAGCCGCCGCGCGGCCGGGGGCCGGTCTGCAGGGTGCCGCCGTAGACGGCGAGGCGTTCGCGCAGGCCCAGCAGGCCGCGTCCGTTGCCGGTGGCGGCGGCGCCGGTGGGGCGGCCGCCGGTGTCGGTGACGTCCACCCTCAGGTGGTCGGGGGCGTACTCGACGGTCACCGCGGCGTTCGCGCCGCCCGCGTGCTTGACGGTGTTGGTGAGCGCCTCCTGGACGACCCGGTAGGCGGCGAGCTCGACCCCGGGCGGGACGGGCCGGCGCTCCCCGCGCACGGTCAGCTCCACCGGCAGTCCGGCCCGGCGCACACCCTCGACCAGGGCGTCGAGCCGGCCGAGGCCGGGCTGCGGGCTGAGGTCGGCGTCGGTCGCGGGATCGCCGCCGGTCTCCGAGTCGATGGTCAACAGGCCCATCACCTGCCGCAGTTCGGTCATCGCCGCGCGCCCGCCGGCCTCGACCGCGGCCATCGCCTCGCGGGCCTTGTCCGGGGCGGTGTCCAGGATCTTGCGGGCGGCCCCGGCCTGGATCGTCATCATGCTCACGTTGTGGGTGACCACGTCGTGCAACTCCCGGGCGATGCGCGCTCGTTCGAGCTCCACCGCGCGGTCGAGCGCGGCCAGCTGCTCCCGCTCCAGGGCGGACATCCGCTCCCGGCCCTCCTCCACCCGGCGCCGCCACATCCGCAGTTCGTAGGCGACCGCGAGCACCGGCACCAGGACGAGCACGGCCATCACCCAGTTGTCGAACTCCGGTAGCAGGGCGTCGTTGAAGAGCACCACGAGCGCCACGGCGGCGGCTGCCAGGCTGAGCAGCACGGCCCTCGGGCGGCGCCCGTACGCGGCCGCGCTGTAGGCGGCGACGATCACCACCACGCCCACCCAGAACGCGATGTCCTCGTGCTGCTCCCGCACCAGCAGCGCGGCCGGCAGCACCGTCCACAGCACTGCCAGCGGGTGGCGTCGGCGCAGCACCAGCGGCAGCGGGACGAAGGGGACCAGCAGCAGCATCCCGTTCCAGGACGATCCGTGCCGGTCCGGACCGTACTGGCCGTGGTTGTGGGCCGCGACGGTGGCGTAGCGGGCGCAGACGGAGACCAGGAACAGGGCGAGGGCCAGGTCGAAGGCCTGGCCGCGCCGGGTGGGCCGGGGCGGGGGTGGCGCGTCGTCATCGGCGCCGCCGTCCAGCAGGCGTCGCACCGTGGGGTGGTTGATCACCGGGACATTGTGGCGGTCGGCCGCCGCCCGGGACAGCCCCGCGAGCGGCGGCAGTCGCTACACCGGGCGACTACCTCGCAAGGATGACACCGGCGGCCGTACGCCGGACGCGGTACGGAAGTTGCGGCGGGCGGCGGACGTGGCGGTGTGCCGTCCCTCCGTACCTTCGTCCTCGTCACCAGCGGCGGAACGGCGAGGAGCGGGGAAATGAGCAGCGATCCGGTGATCGAACTGAGCGGTGTGAGCCGCCACTACGAGGGTGCCCGGGCGGCCCTGGACGGGGTGACGCTGAGGGTGCGCGAGGGCGAGTCGGTGGCGCTGCTCGGCCCGTCCGGCAGCGGGAAGTCCACCCTGCTGAACCTGGTCGCCGGGCTGGACCGGCCGAGCACCGGTACGGTCACGGTGGCCGGGGTCCGGGTCGACCGGCTGACCGAGTCCGGCTCGGCCAGGTACCGGCGCGCCACGATCGGGATGGTGTTCCAGTTCTTCAACCTGCTGGACGACCTGACGGTGGCCGACAACGTGGTGCTGGCCGGCGAGTTGGCCGGCGTCCCGCGCGCCGAGGCCCGGCGGCGGGCCACCGAACTGCTGGAGTCGCTCGGCATCGACCGGCACGCCCGCGCCCACCCGGGCCGGCTCTCCGGTGGTGAGCGCCAACGCGTGGCGGTGGCACGGGCGTTGATGAACAATCCGGCGCTGCTGCTGGCCGACGAGCCGACCGGCGCGCTGGACTCGGCCTCCGGCGAGGACGTCAAGGAGCTGTTCCGGGAGCTGCACCAGGACGGTCAGACCATCCTGCTCGTCACCCACGACCTGACCCTCGCCGAGGACTGCGCCACCCGCACGGTCCGGATGCGGGACGGCCGGATCGAGTCGGACTCGGCGGATTCGTCGACCTCGTCGGACTCGGCCAACTCGTCAGCGGAGGCGGCGGCATGACCGCGCTCGGAAGAGTCGTCCGCGCCGGGGTGCGCCGCCGCCGGACCCAGTCGGTCGCCATCGGGCTGTCCGCCCTGGTGGCCACCACCTGCTCCGTGCTCGGCGGTTCGCTGCTGGTCGCCTCCCAGGCCCCCTTCGACCAGGCCTTCGACGGCCAGCACGGTGCCCACCTCACCGTCACCTTCGACGGCACCCGGGCGAGCGCCGACCGACTCGCCGCCACCGCGCACGCCACCGGGGTGACGGCCGCCGCCGGCCCCTTCCGCACCGTCACCGTCGACCCCGAGCCGGGCGTCGGCTCGACCGCCCCGGCGGGCCTGACGATGTCGCCGATGACCGTAGCCGGCCGCGCCTCGGCCACCGCCGGGGTCGACAACGTCACCATGATGGAAGGGAGTTGGCCGACCAAGCCGGGCGAGGTGGTGATCTCCGCCGGGTACGGCAACCCGGGCGTGCCGATCGGCGGGACGCTGCGCCTGCCCGGCCTGCCGGGCGCACCCTCGCTGACCGTCGTCGGCCTCGCCCGCTCCGTCAGCCGCACCGCCGACGCCTGGGTCACCCCCGACGCCATCCCGGCGATCACCGCCCCCGGCAGCACGCCCGGCTACGAGATGCTCTACCGCTTCGCCGATGCCACCACCGCCGACGCGATGGCCGCCGACCGGGCCGCCGTCGCCTCCGCCGCCCCCGCCGGGGCGCTCACCGGCGCCCAGTCCTGGCTCAGCGCCAAGCAGGGCTCGGACCGCAACACCGCCCTGTTCCTGCCCTTCATGGTCGCCTTCGGCCTGCTCGGCATGGCGATGTCGGTGCTGGTCGCGGGCAACGTGGTGGCCGGCGCGGTCGGCAGCGCCACCCGGCGGATCGGCGTGCTCAAGGCGATCGGCTGCACGCCCGCCCAGGTGATGCGCGCCTACGTCGCCCAGGCGATGGTCCCGGCCACCCTCGGCACCCTGCTGGGGGTGGTGGCCGGCAACCTGCTGACCGTCCCGGTGCTCGCCACCGCCGGGAACCTCTACGGCACCGACGCCTCCGGGGTAGCCCCCTGGGTGGACGTCGCGGTGGCCGGCGGCACGCTGGCCGCCGTCGCCCTGGTCGCCTGGGCGGCCGCCGCCCGCGCCGGACGGCTGCGCACCGTCGACGCGCTGGCCGTCGGCCGGACGGCCGGCACCACCCGGCGCGACGCCCTCGCCCGCCGGGCCACCGCGCTGGCCGCCCGGCTGCCGCTGCCCCGGCCGCTGAGCCTGGGCCTGGCCCAGCCCTTCGCCCGCCCGGCCCGGGCGGCCGGGATGCTCGCGGCCGTGCTGTTCGGCACGGCGGCGGCGGCCTTCGCGGTCGGCATGGGCGGCACGATGAACTGGGTGCAGGAGGCGAAGAACCACGACCACGCGGACGTCGTCGTGCACCCCCAGCGGTCGGACGCGGTGCCGGGTTCGAGGGCGGCCGCGATGCCCGTCGCCGCCGACCGGTCCGTCGTCATCGCCGCCCTGACCGCCCAGCCGGGCACGGCCGGCTGGTTCGGCAACGGCGCCGAGGACGTCACCGTCCCCGGCGTGGCCGGCAGCACCACCGTCACCGCCTTCGACGGCGACGCGACGGCGGCCGGCTACAAGATGGTCTCCGGCCGCTGGTACCAGGGCCCCGGCGAGGCGGTCGCCCCCGCGACCTTCCTGACCGAGGCCTCGGTGAAGCTCGGCGACCAGGTGACCTTCGCGTCCCACGGCCGGTCCGTCACCGTCCGGCTCGTCGGCGAGGTCTTCGACCCGCACATGCAGACCAACGAGCTGATCACGGACGCCGCCACCTTCCCGTCCGGGACGGCCCCCAGGCCCGACTTCTGGTTCGTCACGCTCAAGCCCGGCACCGACCGCGCCGCCTACGCCACCGCCCTCGGCGCCGCGCTCGCCCCCGCGCACATGACCGCCGAGGCCGGCGGGCCGCACAGCTCCAGCGACTCGATCGCCGCGCTCGACTCGATCACCGTCACCCTGACCGTGCTGCTGGTCATGGTCGCCGGGCTCGGGGTGTTCAACACCGTCGTCCTGGAGATCCGCGAGCGCACCCGCGACCTGGGCGTCACCAAGGCCCTCGGGATGACCCCGGCGCAGACCGTGGGCGTGGTGCTGGCCTCGGTGCTGCTGGTCGGGGCGGTCGGCGGCGCGATCGGCCTGCCGGCCGGGCTGCTGCTGCACCGCCTGACGGTGCCCGCGATGGGCCACAGCGCCGGGCTGAACTTCCCGGCCGCCGCCCTGGACGTCTTCGGCACGCCCGCGCTGGTCCTGCTCGGCCTCGGCGGGGTGCTGATCGCCCTGCTCGGCGCCCTGCTGCCCGCCGTCCGGGCGGCGCGGGCGCGGACGGTGGAGGCACTGCGGGCGGAGTGACCCACCAGGAGCACCGCCGGAGCAACACCGGGAGCAGTACCGGAGGGCCGGGCCTCAGGACTCCTCGTCCGCAGCCCGGTCCTCCTCGGCCTTCTTCTCCGCCGCCCGGACCTGCTCGGTGAAGGCGTGCGCGTCGATCCGCTCGACCGTCGCCCCGTGCTCGGCGGCCAGCCCGTCCGCCGGCCCGGGCGAGGACTCCCGCAGCTCCACGGCCACCAGCGCCCCGCCGTCCGGCACCCGGGGCGACAGCACGATCAACGCGGCGCCGCCCTCCGAGGCCGCGTGCTCCTCGGCCGCGTTGCCGATCGCCGCCCCCGCCGCGAAGCCCAGCAGCACCCCCACGGGCCCGCCGAGCAGCCCCACCAGCCCGCCCAGCACCCCCGACCCGACCGTGGCCACCCCGGCGCCCCGGGTGAAGGTGTCCTTGATCTCCAGCAGGCCGTCGGCACTGCGCTCCATCGCCGCCGCGTACCGCAGCCCCGGCAGGTGCTGCGCCGCCTCGAAGGCGGGGCGCCAGGCGGTGGCATCGGGGAAGGTCAGCAGGACCACGTTGTGCTGCTCGCTCATCGCACTCCGATCGGGCAGGGGCGGCTCGGGCCTCCATCGTCACGCCCGGCCCGGGGCCCTGCCACAGGAACCGCCCCGAACACCGGGGACCTCCCGGTGACTGAGAGCGGAAACGGAACGGCGTGAACGGAACGGTGCGAACGGAACGGTGGAAAGGGAACGTCGGCCCGGAATTCGGGCGACGGGACGGCCGGATGCGGGGACGATGACGACATGCTGAGCAACGGGGAACCCGAAGTGGACGCGACGGACGAGGACCGGCTGCTGCAACGCCTGGTCGGCGAAGTGTGGGTGGACGTCTACCGGTTCGGCGGTATGGGCGTCGTCGACTTCGGCGAGACGGTCTCCTGGCCGCTGGGCGACGACGGGGAGGAGTCGACGGGCAGCCGGTTCGCCGTGCACGCCGGGTGCCCGTTCCGGATCGTCCAGTGCGGGGAGGTCTACCTCGGCTCCGACGACCTGGTGCCGGCCGGAGGCGGTGACCGCCTCGCCTACGACACCGGCGCCGACGCGCTCCGGGAGTTCCTGGGCCGGGAGTCGCCCCGGGTGCTGTCGGTGGAGCGGGCGCCGGAGGGCGACCTGCGGATCACCCTGGAGCACGAGCTGAGGATCGACGTCCTGCCGACGAGCTCGAAGGTCGAGGAGTGCTGGCGCTTCGTGGTCCGGCTCGAGGACCACGTGGTCTTCCCACCGGTCGGCTGACCGTCCGCGCCGCGACCTCGCGGGGCCCGTACGGTCAGCGCCCGGTCCTGGCCACGGCCCGCAGCCGGCGCCAGGTGCGGCCGACGGATCCCGTCGCGGTCGTGTCCGCCCAGGCCCGGGCCGTCCCCGCGAAGGTGTCCGGACCTGCGGGCGCCGGCGGCTTCGCCCGGCCCGCCCGGGCGGCGCGCAGCAGCTCCTCCGGGGTGATGCCGTCGAGCCGGGCCCGGGCGTGGTCGAGCAGGGTGGCGCAGGCCGCGGCGATCGCGGGCTCGCCCAGCGGTCGGGTCGGCAACTCCAGCCCCTCGGAGAGCAGTTGCTCCAGGGCGGTCCGCAGGTCGGGGACGGAGAGGTCGCGGACCGTCAGCGACAGGTGGCCGGAGAGCCCGTCGGCGCCCACCGCGCGGTGGGCGAAGGCGCGCGGGACGTAGAGCACGTCGCCGGGTCCGAGGACGGTGTGCAGGCGCTGGGCCGAGTGCTCGTCGTCGGGGAGTTCGCCCAGCGACCACTCGGCGGCGGCCGGCGCGTCGTGGACGTACCAGGTCTTGCGTCCGGCGACCTGGAGGACGAACACGTCGGCGTCGTCGCGGTGCACCGCGAGGCCCTGGCCGCCCGCAGGGGTGAGGAAGAAGAAGGCCTCGATCCGGCGGTCGAGTTCCTCGGACAGCCGGGCGACCAGCTCGCCGGTCGGGCCGTGCCACTGGTCGACGCAGCGCAGCAGTAGCGTCGCCCCGGTGCGCAGCAGGGCCAGCACCTTGGCGCGGTCGGCGTAGCCGTGGTGGGCGGTGCCGTTGACGGTGCGGGAGGTGGTGAAGGCCTCGGCCGGGATGGTCACCTTGTCGGCGCGGACCATCTCCAGGTACGGGGTGCGCAGCAGCCCGGCGTCGAAGGCGGCGTCGAGTGAGTCGAGGTCGAACGGTGCGGCGGGCCGGTCGGGGGTGAAGACGGCGGGCTCGCGCTGCCACCGGCGGTCGGCGAAGCCGTCGAGGTCGCCGACCCAGTCGGCGAGCGTGGGCGATTCCATGGGGTGTCCAGTGCTGTGGGGGTAAGGGGTGTTCAGGTGCCGACGGCGGCCTCGAACCGTACGGCGAGCAGGGAGCGCAGCGGGACGGGCGCGTCCTGCCGGGGGCTGCGGATGGTGAGGCCGTGCTCGAGGGCGACGGTGAGCAGGCGTTCGGCGAGCGGGACGACCAGGTGCTTGGCCCAGCAGCGGGCGCCGTCGAAGCCGAACGGCATGAACCCGGGGGTCTTCTCCGGGTCGGCGACCCCGGTCCACCGCTCCGGCCGGAACTCCAGCGGGTCGGACCAGTGCTCCGGGTGGCGGTGCATCAGCAGGGGGAGGAGCGCGATGTTGCCCTCGGCGCGGATCTCCGGGTGGAGCCCGGCGTAGGCGTCCCCGCCGTTGCGGTAGAGCATCCACGCGGGCGGCAGCAGGCGCAGGGTCTCCCACAGGACGGCGGTGAGCTCCTCGCGCGGTTCGGGCGCCGCCCGCAGGAGCCAGAGGGCGTTGCCGGCCAGGGCGGCGACGCCGTCGCAGAGGGTGGCGGAGGCCCGCCGGTACATGGCGACGGCCTGCTTGCGCTCCAGCGGGTTCTCGGCGCCGCGGATCAGTCCGGCCAGCGCGGTGGTTCCGTCCGCGCTGTCGGACTCGGGCCGGGCGGACCCGGTCCCGGACCCGGGCCAGGCGGTGACGGCCCGGTCGACCAGCCGGGAGAGGGTGTCGGAGCGGGTGATGCCGCGCTTGGCCAGCAGTGAGACCGGCAGGGGGTCGGAGCCGAACAGCCACCGGCGCAGGTAGGAGGTGGGGGCGTAGGGCCAGGCGCCGGCCAGCCCGCGGGCGGGGGGCGGCGGCTTCCGGATGCCCGCCGTGACGTCCTGCCCCAGGGCGCGGATCGTCCGGGTCGCGCTGTCGTGGGGGATGTCCGCGCCGCCGGCGGGCTTGTAGACGGAGCGCTCCGTCTGGCGCACCGGGCGGGCCGCGACGATTTCGGCCATCAGGTGGGCGTCGGACACGCCGACCGTGGTGGCGTCGGCCCGGAACACTTTGGTGTCCCGGGACAGGAGGTCCTGAATTCGTGGGGCATAGACGACGGAATGTCCGCGGACCGTGTCCGGCGTCGTTTCTTGCACGAGGATCCCGCCTCCGTGGGAATAGCGATGAAATGCGGCGCCGGTGGGGGGCGGTATCGTCGCCGCCCCACCGGCCGTGGTGCATCAGATGACGTGCAGGATCCACGCGTGGTTGGCGAGGTCCTCGTCACGCTTGAACTTCTTCACGATCGCCTTGATCATCTTCATGGCTGTCCCCTTTCCGGGAATACGGGTGCGACGAATTGGTGTAGCCGCACGGTCGGTGAAATCCGGCTCTCCGGTCCGGAAGGCCGGACGGCTTCAACTGACTCAGGACCTTAACCGAAGCGAGGGGTTCCTGATACCCCTTCGACGACTGGAGTTCGATTTCTACGAAGCGTTGCAGTCAATTCGAATGGCGAATCGTTATAACCTCTTCCGGTGGGGGGCTTTCGGTCCCGTTATTCCCGTTATTCCCGGTGTTCAGAGGTGTGCCAGGACGGGTGCCCGACGCGGTGCCTGGCACGGTGCCCGGCACGGCCCGCCGTGGGGGACCATGGCGGTATGGAGCTGAGGATCGAGGCCGTCGACCTGCCCGGGCGCGAGTGCGGGGGCGGGCCGGGCTTCCCGGGGTACCGGGACATCCACGTCGCCGTCCAACGCCGGGGCCGCCCGGCCGAGTTGCTGGATCCGCACCCCGGTGACGCGGCGCGGGCGCGGTGGTCGCTGGAGTGCGCGGCGAAGCGGCTGCCGGACGGCGGGGCGGACATCACCGGCCGGTACGTCCAGGGCGGGCCGGGCGGGCGCTTCGTCTACCTGAACTGGGTGACCAGGGACGGCGACGCCTGGTCGCTGTTCCGCCGGGCGAAGCTGCTGCTGACCGCGGTGGACGAGGACGTCCTGGCGGAGGCGCTGGACACCGGCCTCCTGGTGGCCCGCCTGGGCCTCACCGACGCCAAGGGCCACCCGCTGTGCGCCGCCGTCCGCCCGCCCCTGGTCACCTGGTCGGCGACGGCCTGAGCACCGCGCCCGTCACCCGGTCGCGCCGTCACCTGGCCGGGATCGGCCTGAGCACCGCGCCCGTCACCTGGCCGCCATCGGCCTGAGCGCCGCGAACTCCAGCGGCGCCGACGGGTCCACCGACACGTCCGCCGGCGCCGGTTCGACTCCGGCCCGGACCAGCAGGTCGCCGACGGCCGCGACCATCGCGCCGTTGTCCGTGCACAGCCGCAGCGGCGGCACCCGCAGGGTGATGCCGGCCGCGGCGCACCGCTGCTCGGCGAGCGCCCGCACCCGGGAGTTGGCGGCGACCCCGCCGACCACCACCAGGGTGTCGATCCCGTGGTCGGCGCAGGCCCGCACCGCCTTGCGGGTGAGCACGTCCGCGATGGCCTCCTGAAGCGCGGCCGCCGCGTCCGGCACGTGCGGTTCGGCGCCGGCCGTGCGCTGCGCCTCGACCCAGCGGGCGGCGGCGGTCTTGAGGCCGGAGAAGGAGAAGGCGTACGGGTCGTCCCGCGGCCCGGTCAGCGGGCGCGGCAGCCGTACGGCCGCCGGGTCCCCGTCCCGCGCCGCCCGGTCGACGGCCGGTCCGCCGGGGTAGGGCAGTCCGAGGATCCGGGCGACCTTGTCGAAGCACTCGCCGGCCGCGTCGTCCAGGGTGTCGCCGAGGTGGACGATCCGGTCCCGGGCGAGGTCGCGGACCAGCAGCAGCGAGGTGTGCCCGCCGGAGACGATCAGCACGATGCACGGGTCGGGCAGCGGCCCGCCGTCCAGGGTCGCGGCGGCGACGTGCCCGGCGAGGTGGTGCACCCCGTAGAGCGGGACGCCGAGCGAGAAGGCGTAGCCCTTGGCGGCGGCGACCCCGACCTGGAGGGCGCCGGCCAGCCCGGGGCCGGTGGTGACGGCGACGGCCCCGACGTCCCGGAGCGTCAGCCCGGCCCGGTCCAGGGCCTCCTGCACCACCGGGGCCATCGCGTGGACGTGCGCCCGGGCGGCGATCTCCGGCACCACCCCGCCGTAACGGGCGTGCTCGTCCATCGAGGAGGCCACCGCCTGTCCGAGCAGCACGCCGTCCCGGACCAGGCCGGCGCCGGTCTCGTCGCAGGAGGACTCGATGCCCAGCACGACCACCGGCGACCCTGTCACAGTCACTCACCCTCTTCAGTCATTACACGTACGGGTGACCATTGTGCCCGACGGGATGTGAGGAATAAGCAGGAGCCCATGCTTCGTTCCTGCAAGCCATACGCAATAGTGTTGTCCCGGCACGATCGTCAACGCTCAACCCGCCGAAAGGGGCCGTGTCCTGATGGGCACCTACTCGCTTCCCGACCTGCCGTATGACTACTCCGCGCTCGAGCGGGCCATGTCCGCCGAGATCCTGGAGCTGCACCACTCCAAGCACCACGCCGCCTACGTGAAGGGGGCGAACGACACCCTGGAGCAGCTCGCCGAGGCGCGCGACAAGGAGCAGTTCGGCGGCCTGGTCGGCCTGCAGAAGACCTTCGCCTTCCACCTCTCCGGCCACGTGCTGCACTCGCTGTTCTGGCAGAACCTGTCCCCGGAGGGCGGCGACCGCCCTGAGGGCGAGCTGGCCGACGCCATCACCGAGCACTTCGGCAGCTTCGAGGCCTTCAAGAAGCAGCTCACCACCGCCACCACCGGTGTCCAGGGCTCCGGTTGGGGCATCCTGTCCTGGGAGCCGCTCGGCAAGCGCCTGATCGTCGAGCAGGTCTACGACCACCACGGCAACGTCGGCCAGGGCACCACCCCGCTGCTCGCCTTCGACGCCTGGGAGCACGCCTACTACCTGCAGTACCGCAACGTCCGCCCGGACTACGTCACCCGTCTGTGGGATGTCGTCAACTGGCAGGACGTCTCCTCCCGCTTCGCCGCCGTCAAGGGCGCCTGAGCACCGGGCGAGCGGAAGGGCCCCGGACCGGTCGGGCGGTCCGGGGCCCTTCCCCGTGCGCCCCACCGTGACGGCCCGCCACGGCCGTTGACACCGGTCACGTCGGCCACACCGAACCGAAGACTCGCCGCCACCCGTTGTTCGCCCGGGAACGGCCAGCGGTCGCTACGCTCGGATCACCGCCGGTCACCGGCGGTCGGCGGCCGCCCGGCCGACCGGCCCGTCCGCTCCTGAGCGAAAGGCCGTCCGATGGCCCCTCGTCTGTCCGTCGTCGTCCCGATCTACAACGTCGAGCGCTACCTCGCGGAGTGCCTGGACTCGATCGCGGCCCAGACCTTCGAGGACTTCGAGTGCGTCATGGTCGACGACGGCTCGACCGACGACGGCCCGGTGATCGCCAAGCAGTACGCCGCCAGGGACCCCCGCTTCCGGCTGGTCCAGCAGGAGAACAAGGGCCTCGGCGCCGCCCGCAACACCGGCTGGCGCCACCTCGCCCCCGGCACCCAGTACCTGGCCTTCGTCGACAGCGACGACACCCTGCCGCCGCACGCCTACCAGCTGATGGTCAGCACGCTCGACGAGACCGGCTCCGACTTCCTCGCCGGCAACGCGATGCGCCTGCGCACCACCGGGCTCACCCCCTCGCACGCCCACCGCCGCCCGTTCCGCGAGACCCGGCTGCGCACCCACGTCAGCGAACTGCCCGCCCTGGTCACCGACCGCACCGCCTGGAACAAGGTCTACCGGCGCTCCTTCTTCGACGCCGCGGGCATCCGCTACCCCGAGGGCATCCTGTACGAGGACGCCCCGGTCAGCGTCCCGCACCACTTCCTCGCCGAGCGGGTCGACGTGCTCGCCGAGCCGATCTACCACTGGCGGGTCCGCGAGGACGGCAACCTGTCCATCACCCAGAAGAAGACCGACCCGCGTGGCCTGATCGACCGGGTCCGCTCGATGGAACTCGTCCGGGAGTGGCTGCTCGGCCGCCCCGAAACCCTCTTCAGTGAGCAGTACTTGCGCGCCTACGACCGCAACTGCCTGACCGAAGAGATCCCGATGTTCTTCTGGTCCATCCCGGACGGCGACCGCAACTACTGGGAGGTCTACCAGCGGCACGTCGGCCGCCTCCTCCAGGCCATCGGCCCCGACCGAATCGCCGGCCTCAACGCCCAGCTGCGGCTCAAGTACCGCCTCACCCTCGCCGACGCGATGAACCGCTTCATCGCCGTCCAGCGCCTCCACCGCACGGTCCGCCGCACCCGTCAGGCCGCCGCCCGCCGGGTCGCGGCCGCGCGGCGGGGCTGAACGGGGCCGGGCGCCCTGCCCGCTTGACCACTCGGCCGCTCAGTCGCCCGTGGGCGCTGTCAGCCGGCGGACCAGGGTGACCACGGCCGCCCGGTCCGTCGCGGGGTCCGCCGTACCGGCGAGCAGTAGGCGGACCATCTGCGGCAGCGTGAACCAGGCGTTCACCAGGCCGATCACCGCGAACATCAGCCGCGCCGGATCCACTTCGCCGCCCACGTCCCCGCTGCGCTGCGCGGCGGCGACGGCGGCGACCTTCTCCCCGTAGTGCGCGGTGCGTTCCGGCCCGGCCGCCAACTCCTCGGAATCCGCGCCGCGTTGCAGGCCCTCCCAGGCCAACAGCCGGGAGAGGTGCGGGTTGGTCGAGTGGTAGTCGAAGACCCGCCCGGCGTAGTCGCCGAGGTCCAGGCGCGCGGTCGGGGCGAGCGGCACCGCCTCCGCCAGCTTGCCGAGTTCGGAGGTCAGCACGGCGGAGAAGAGCTGCTCCTTGTTGCCGAAGTACTGGTAGATCCGCTCCTTGTTCACCCCCGCCCGGGTCGCCACCCGGGCGATCCGGGCCCCGTCGGGGCCGAACTCGGCGAACTCCTCGACCGCGGCGTCGAGGAGGAGCTGCTGCGTGCGTGCGGTGTCCCAGGCCATGGCCCAAGGGTATCCCAAATTTCCAACCCAATGGTTGGACATCCGCGTCCGCGCGTGCCAAACTCCAACCGAAGGGTTGGAGATGTGGTCTCCACCCGCTCACCAAGGGGAGGACCCGCGCCATGACCACCGACACCATCACCCCAGCAGCCCCCGCCACCGCCCAGGTCGCCGTCGCCCCCGCGGCCCCCTCGGTCCACCGCCGCGCCCTGCTCACCTGGCTCGCCGTCTACCCGACCATCACCACGGCCTTCCTCCTTCTCGGGCCCCACCTCGGCAGCCTCCCGGTGCCGCTGCGCACCCTGGTGATGACCGCCTTCGTCGTCCCGGTCGTCGTCTACGCCCTGATGCCCCTGCTCCTCAAGGCGGAGACCAGGCTCGCCCGCCGGGCCGGCGGCCGGAAGTAGCGCGCGACCCGACCCCGGCCCTCCGCCCGGCCGACTGTCGGGCGGGACATACCTTCAGATCGAACTCTTAACGCGGGTACGGCAATTCGAATGATTCTCCGCAACGCGAAAGAGCCTCCGGGCAATGGTTCTTGTACGTCCCCATGCGGGCTGCTTCCATCGCGCATGCGGCTGTCGAAGGGCCGTGAAGTCCGGGGAGAATTCGCAGAAGGAGAAGACCTTGTTCGACACCAGAACGGCCATCGCCGCAGGCGCTGTGGCGCTGGCCCTCGTGGGTACGGTGGTCTCCACCGGGCAGGCGGCGGCCGGCGATCGCCGACAACTGTCCCAGAACGTCCGGTTCTTCAACGAGGCGGCGAACGGAATGCTGGACGGCAACGGTGGCGGGCCGTCGCCCATCACCTATCCGGCCAACGGCAGCGCCATTCAGGCCTGGGTCCTGACCTCCACCGCCCAGGGAGCGTTCCAGATCAGGAACGTCTACAAGAACACCCTCTGCCTGCAGGCGCCCTCCACCTCCGGGGACCCGATCCTCCTGATCCCGTGCAACGCCAACAACCCGGCCCAGTGGTGGAACCTCGAGAGGAGCAACGACAAGGTCGTCATCACCGAGTTCCTTGACAGGAACTACGTCATTGAGTCCATCGGTGGCTTCAACTCCGTGGTGAAGGCGGTCTCCGACCACGACGAGCTCCAGGAATGGGACGTCCTGGCCGCGTAGGAGAGCAGGCCCGTCGAGCCCCTGCCGCCCCCTCGGGCCGCAGGGGCTCGACGGGTTCGGCGACCTGCCGGTGCGGGCCCCGGCGCCGACTCACCGCCGCTGTCGCATCGGGGTGAAGCGGACCGGGGTGCCCGGGGCGGCCTGGGCGGCGGCGGCCAGTGCGGCGGCCGGGACGACGCCGATCACGGGGTAGCCGCCGGTGGTGGGGTGGTCGGCGAGGAAGACCACCGGGCGGCCGTCGGGCGGGACCTGCACCGCGCCCAGGACCATGCCCTCGCTGGGGAGTTCACCCTCGCGGGCCCGCTCCAGGGGCGGGCCGTCCAGGCGCAGGCCGATCCGGTTGCTGGTGGGGGAGGCGCGGTAGCCGGGGCCGGTGAGGACGGCGAGGGACCGCGCGGTGAACCAGTCGTCGCGCGGGCCGAGCAGCACCGGCAGGAGCAGCGGGTCCGGTGGCGCGGGCGTCGGCACCACGTCCACCCCGGCGGGCGGACCGGCCGGCTCGCCGAGCGGCAGCACGTCCCCGGGGGCCACGGGAGCGGGGCCCAGCCCCGAGAGCAGATCGGTGGAGCGGCTGCCGAGGACCGGTGCGGCGGCGATCCCACCGGCGAAGGCGAGGTAGCTGCGCACGCCCCGGGTCGCGGGGCCCACCTCCAACAGCGCCCCGGCGGGCAGCCGGACCGGGGCGGCCCAGGCGGCGGGCCGCCCGTCGACCCGTACGGCGCACGGCGCGCCGGCCACGGCCACGGTCACCGCGCGGTCCACCCGCACCGCGCAGCCGAGCACGGTGGTCTCCAGGGTGGCGGCCGTCGCGGGGTTGCCGACCAGGCGGTTGGCGAGCCGGTGGGCGGGCTGGTCGAGCGCGCCGGAGCGCGGCACGCCCAGGTGCGCGTGCCCGGGCCGGCCGAGGTCCTGGACGGTCGTCAGCAGGCCGGAGCGGGTGACGGTGACGGTCATGCTTCCTCGCTCTCCTGGCTCTCCTCGCCGACCTCGCTCATCTTCCCCGCTCATGCTTCCTCGCTCACGAACCGGACCCGGGTCCCCGGGCTGAACAGGGCCGCGGGTTCACGGGACGGCTCCCACAGCACGGCGTCGGTGCGCCCGATCAGCTGCCACCCGCCCGGGGACGAGCGCGGGTAGACGCCGGTGTACCGGCCGGCGAGGGCGATCGCCCCGGCCGGGACGACGGGTCGGGGGACGGCCCGCCGGGGCACCCGGTAGCGCTCGGGCAGGCCGGTCAGGTAGCCGAAGCCGGGGGAGAAGCCGCTGAAGGCGACCCGGAACTCGGTCGCGGAGTGGATCCGCGCGACCTCGTCCTCGGCGACGCCCCACACTGCGGCGACCTCCGCCACGTCGGCACCGTCGTAGCGCACCGGGACGGTCACGGTCTCGTCGCTGGTCGTCCGCAGCGGCGGCACGCGCCAGCCGGGCAGTTCGGTGGCCAGGGCGTCCGGATCGGCCACGCCGTCGAGCAGGACGGTGCGTTCGGCCGGCACGACCTCCGTGACGGACGGGAACCCGGCCGCCGTGCGGCGGCGCTGGAGTTCGGCGTGGAAGGCGATCGTCTCGTCGGCGCCGTCGAGTTCGACCAGCAGCGCGTCCGGGCCGACCCGCAGTACGCGCAGGTTCATCCCGTACCTCTCCCCGCCCGGTCCGGCGCCGGTGCCGCTGCCGGTGCGAACGCCTCGATGCGGACCCCGGCCCGCCACAGCGCGGTCCGCACCCGCTGGGCCAGGTCGGCGGCCCCCGGGGTGTCGCCGTGCACGCACAGCGAGCGGGCCCGCACCCGGATCCGCTCGCCGGTGCGGGCGGTGACCTCGCCGTCCCGGGCGATGGCGACCGAGCGGTCGACGACGGCGTCGGGGTCGTGGACGACGGCGTCGGGTTCGCGGCGTGGCACGAGCGTGCCGTGCGGGGTGTAGGCGCGGTCGGCGAAGGCCTCGGCGACCGCCGGCAGTCCGGCCCGCCCGGCCGCCTCGTGCAGTCGCGAGCCGGGCAGCCCGAGGACGGGCAGGTCCCGTTCCCGCGCGGCCAGGCGGATGCCCCGGACCACCGCCTCCGCCTGTTCCTCGTCGTGCACCGTCCGGTTGTACAGCGCGCCGTGCGGTTTGACGTACGCCACGTCCGCTCCGGCTGCCCGGGCGAACACCTGCAACGCCCCGATCTGGTAGGCGACTTCGTGGGCCAGTTCGTCGGGCGGGACGTCCATCGCGCGGCGGCCGAACCCGGCGAGGTCCCGGTAGGAGACCTGGGCGCCGATCCGTACGCCCCGGGCCGCGGCCAGCTCGCACACCCGCTGCATGGTGCTCGGGTCCCCGGCGTGGAAGCCGCAGGCGACGTTGGCGCTGGTGACCACCGACAGCAGGGCCTCGTCGTCGGTGAGCGTCCAGCGGCCGAAGCCCTCGCCGAGATCGGCGTTGAGGTCGACGACCGTCGTGGGGGCGCCTTCGGTGCTTTCGGTGCCTTCGGGCGCCGTCACGCCGAACCGTCCGACGCGGAGTGGTCCGACATGGAGCCGTCCGTCATCGCGCGGACGATCACCGCGCGCGCGTCGTCCAGATACCTGGTCAGCTCCACCTCGGCGTCGTCGATCTCGCCGGTCTCCAGCAGCCCGGCGAGCGTCTGGTTGCGGCGCAGGAACGGTGCGTGCAGCCCGCTCGCCGACGGGACGGCGGCGAAGGCCAGGCGGAGCTCGGCCATCAGGCGGGCCATGCACTCGTCGATCCGTTCGCTGCCGGCGATCCCCGCGACGGCCTGGTGGAAGTGCAGGTCGGCGGTGCCGACGGTGATCCAGTCGCCGGCCGCCTCGGCGGCCTCCGCGTCGTTCAGCGCGGTTCGGACCGCGGCCAGGCGTTCGGGCGTCGCGCTCCGCAGGGCGCGCACGCCGGCGGTCTCCAGGGCGAGGCGCAGCGTGTAGATGTCGGCGACGTCGTCCGGTTCGAGGATCCGGACGAACACGCCCCGGTTCATCTTGTGGACGACCAGCCGCTCGTCGGCCAGCAGTCGGAACGCCTCGCGGAGTGTGTTGCGCGAGACGGTGAGCGCTTCTCCGAGCGCCTCTTCCGAGAGCCGGGTGCCTGGGGCGAGCAGGCCCTCGGTGATGTGGTCGCGCAGCACGTCGGCCACGCGTTGGGCGGCGCTGGCGCGGTCGAGCCGGCCCCGGTCGGCCGCGAGTGCGTCGAAAACTCCGGTCACGTTCCACCTCCTGAACTCTTGTCGGATTGTTCCACAATCCCCTAGCCTCTCGGCAACCCCCGCACGGTCGCGGCCCACCCAGGCTGCGACCTCCTCCGCCCGTGGTGCCCCAGACGGTCACCCGCGGGGTGGAGGCCCGTCCGAAAGGCGGCCAGGAACATGATCGTTCTTGTCGGCATCCTCGTCGTGGTGGCCGGGTTCGCCACCCGGCGAAATCCACTCCTCGTCGTCGGCGCCGCCGGCGTCCTCACCGGACTGCTGGGCGGGATGAGCCCGCTGAAGGTCCTGGAGGCCTTCGGCACGGGCTTCGCCTCCAGCCGCTCGGTGACCCTCTTCGCGATCACCCTGCCGGTGATCGGCCTGCTGGAGCGCCACGGCCTCCAGGAGCAGGCCCGCACCCTGATGAACAAGCTGGCCAAGGCCAGTGCCGGACGCGTACTCGCGGTCTACCTGGTGGTCCGCCAGCTCACCGCCGCCTTCGGCCTCACCAGCCTCGGCGGACCGGCCCAGGCGGTGCGCCCGATGGTCGCGCCGATGGCCGAGGCCGCCGCCGAGCGCCACCACGGCACCCTGACCGACAAGGCCCGCGAACGCGTGCGCTCCTTCGCCGCGAGCGCCGACAACGTCGGGCTGTTCTTCGGCGAGGACTGCTTCCTCGCCGTCGGCTCGATCCTCCTGATCACCGGCTTCGTCGACGCGACGTACCACGCCGACCTGGAGCCGGTGCAGCTCGCCCTGTGGGCCATCCCCACCGCGGTCTGCGCCACCCTCATCCACGGCGCGCGCCTGCTGCGCCTGGACCGCGCCCTCGCCCGGGACCTGCCCGCGGCGACCGCTGGGGCGACCACCGCCGGGGCGACCACCGTCGGGGTGCCCGCCGCCGACCGCATCGAGGAGAGCAGCAAGTGATCAAGGTCGAGTGGTTGTACTGGCTGGTCGGAGCCGTCTTCATCGCGATGGCGGCGCAGATGGCCGTGGACCGCGGCAACCCCAAGCGCTACGGCAGCGCCGCCTTCTGGGGCCTGCTCGGCGCGAGCTTCGTCTACGGCACGTGGGTCGCCGACAAGAGCGCGCCCGCCGCGCCGCTGGGCGTCGCCGTCCTGGCGATGATCTGTCTGGCCGGCTTCGGCTTCACCGGCCGCGGCACGTCCACGGCCGCCGCCCCCGAGCGGCGGGCCGCCTCCGCCGCACGCCTCGGCAGCCGGCTGTTCATCCCGGCGCTGGCGCTCCCGCTGGTCGCGCTGGCCTGCGGGACGCTCCTCAAGGGCGTGCACCTGGGCGGCGGTCTGCTGCTGCAGACCGGCAGCGAGACGCTGCTCGGGCTCGGCATCGGCTCACTCGTCGCCCTGGGTCTGGCGCTGCTGCTCACCCGCGAGCGCAACCCCGCCGTTGCCCTCCACTCCGGCCGCGGACTGCTGGAGGCCATGGGCTGGGCCCTGCTGCTGCCCCAACTCCTCGCCGTACTGGGCTCGATCTTCCAGAGCGCCGGCGTCGGCACCCAAGTCGGCAGGATCACCACCCACTTCCTGCCGGACAACAGCAAGTACCTTGCGGTGGCGCTCTACTGCGTGGGCATGGCGCTGTTCACGATCATCATGGGCAACGCCTTCGCCGCCTTCCCGGTGATGACCGCCGCGATCGGCTGGCCGATCCTGATCACCCAACTGCACGGCAGCCCGGGCGTGGTCCTGGCGGTCGGCATGCTGGCCGGCTTCTGCGGCACCCTGGTCACGCCGATGGCGGCCAACTTCAACCTCGTCCCGGCGGCACTGCTCGAACTCAAGGACCAGTACGGGCCGATCAAGGCCCAACTCCCCACCGCGGGGGCATTGTTGGTCTGCAACATCGCCATCATGTCGCTCTTCGCGTTCTGACCCGTCCCGCCCGCCCCGCTCCCAGAAAGGCCGCTCCATGACCAGGGTCCTGCTCACCGGCTTCGAACCGTTCGACGGCGCCGACGTCAACCCGTCCTGGGAGGTCGCCCGCCTCGTCGCCGACAACCCGCCCGAGGGGCTCCTGGTCACCGCCACCCGGCTGAGCTGCGTCTTCGGGCAGGCGGCCGAGGAACTGCGCACCGCGATGGAGGAGTCCTCCCCGGACTTGGTGGTCTGCCTCGGCCAGGCAGCCGGCCGACCGGACGTCACCGTCGAACGCGTCGCCATCAACGTCGATGACGCACGCATCCCCGACAACGCGGGCCGGCAACCGGTCGACCGGCCCGTCGTCCCCGGCGGCCCCGCGGCCTACTTCGCCACTCTGCCCGTCAAGGCGTGCGTGGCCGCCGTCCGGGAGGCGGGCGTACCCGCCTCCCTCTCCCACACTGCGGGGACCTTCGTCTGCAACCACGTCTTCTACGCCCTGATGCACACGCTCGCGACCGAACACCCCACCGCCCGTGGCGGGTTCGTCCACATCCCCGCCCTGCCCGAACAGGTCCTCGACGGCTCGGCGCCGGCCCTGCCGGCCGACCTCGTCGCCCACGCCCTGCGGGCCCTCCTCACCGCAGCCGCCACCCGCACCGCCGACCTCCGCATCCCCGAGGGGGCGACCCACTGAGGCCGCCCCGCCCGGGCGGACCGGCGGCTCAGGCGTCGAGCACCTGGCCGGGGCGCTTGACGACCGGGTCCTGCGCCGACCACGGGAACTCGATCCAGTCGTCGGTCCGCTTCCACACGTACTCGCACTTCACCAGGGAGTGCGACTTCTCGTAGATCACGGCGGAGCGGACCTCGGCGACGTGGCTGAGGCAGAAGTCGTGCACCAGCTTCAGCGTCTTGCCCGTGTCGGCGACATCGTCGGCGATCAGCACCTTCTTGTCCGTGAAGTCGATCGCGGCGGGGACGGGCGCCAGCATCACGGGCATCTCGAGGGTGGTGCCCACACCCGTGTAGAACTCGACGTTCACCAGGTGGATGTTCTTGCAGTCCAGCGCATAGGCGAGACCGCCCGCCACGAACACGCCGCCCCGGGCGATGCTCAGGACGAGGTCGGGCTCGAACCCGTCGTCGGCGATCGTCTGCGCCAGCTCGCGCACGGCCCGGCCGAAGGTCTGGTAGTCCAGGATCTCTCGCACATCAGTCACGCCGTCCAGTTTCCTCGACACCCGCCCACCCGGCGAATCCGGCCCCCCGAACCCCGGGCGGGGAGCCCGCTCCGCCCCTTCAAGAAGACGATCTTCCGCTGATACGATCCCGGGCTCAGTTGTCCGTCCGAAGATCGCAGAAGGACAGAGATGAAGCGCTCGTCGATCACCCGAATCGCCGTTGCCGCGGCTGCGGCTCTCGGCATCGCCACCGTGGCCGTCCTCACGGCCGCCACGCCCACCGCCCAGGCCGTCGCCGGCGACCACTTCATCCTCACCATCCAGACCGCGAAGTAGGCCGGCTCGCCACTTACCGCAGCGGCCAGGCGTGCTCGGGCCGGTCGAGCCACGCCCATTGGCCCTCGGGCGTGACGGTGAGCCCGAGGCGCTCCGGCCCGGGGCGGTCGTTGTCCAGCCACCACCGGTGCGCGGCCTCGACCTCGTCCCACACGCGGCGGGGCCCGTGCTGCCACACGGTGTACTGCGCGGTGCCGTCGGTGCCGTCCCAGTCGACGGCGGCCCAGGAGCCGCCGTCGGCCGTGGCCACCCAGAGGCGGATCTCGACGCCGTCGACGCCGGGATCGTGGTCCCAGGCGTACCAGAGGTCACCGAGACGGAGGCCGAGCGGGAACTGGGTCTCGATCGGGGAGTCGGCCACCGCCCACGGGTCGAGCGTGGTGGTCGACTCGACCGGGACGTGGTCGTCCATGACCACGTCCCGGAACAGGAAGAGGTCGCGGCGCTGGGTGCGCATCAACATGAAAGCGCTGTCGGAGGTGAAGCGGCCGGTGGCGATGCCGTCCTCGCCGACGGTGAGGCGGAGCAGACCGCAGTGGGTCCAGTCGTCACACCAGGGAGTGAGGATGACACCGCCCGGCCTGGCCTGCTCGATCCAGGCGTAGGGAACCCGCCTCACCGAGCACGTGGTACGGAGCTGCGGACCCCCACCCGAGAGCTCCGTCGCCGCAGACGACGGTGGGGGAGTACCCGTTGGCCGCGAGGTTGGACCGGGCGAGCCCGGCCACAGTGGGATCGATCTCGATCGTGGTCACATTGTCGTCGCCCAGCCGGTGCGAGAGAAGCGCGGCGTTGTACCCGGTGCCCGCGCCGACCTCCAGGACACGCATCCCCGTTGTGAGATCCAGGAGTTCGAGCATCCGGAAGACGATCGACGGCGCCGATGCGGACGAGGACGGCAAGGCGTCGGAGAGGTCCGCCGGCTCCTGCCCGTCGTTGACCTGCGTCACCACGGGCACGTCCCCGTAGGCCGCAGCGAACCACCGCTCGGGCTGACGCTCACGGTCGCACGGCGTCAGCACCTCGTCGTCACCGGAGAGCCAGACCCGGTCCGGCAGGAACCGGTGGCGCGGGGGGGCGGGCGCCCGCCCCCCCCCCCCCCGCCCCCCCACCCAGGCGCGGGGGGTGGTGTGGAC